>JAPUJS010000464.1 GCA_027296045.1 bacterium
CGCGGGAGCACGGCAGCGTGGTGCTCGGCGCCGGCATCAACCCCGGTTTCCTGATGGACTTCCTGCCCACCGTTTCTACCGCCATTTGCAGAGAAGTCAAAACCGTGCACATCGAACGCATCCAGGACGCCTCGTTTCGACGGCTTCCTTTCCAACAAAAAATCGGTGTCGGCCTCACCCCCGAAGCCTTCCAGGAACGGGTAGACCAACACAAAATCCGACACGTGGGCCTCACCGAATCCATGCACATGATTGCCGCTCGAATGGGCTGGGACCTGGACAAAACCGAAGAGATCGTAAAACCCGTCATCGCCGAAACCGACCTATCGGGCCCCGGGTGGTCCGTCTCAGCCGGAATGGCAACAGGCGTGAACCAGACCGGACACGGCTATATCGGAGAGCGGGAAGTCCTCACCCTGGTCTTTCGAGCCGCTGTGGGGCAAACAGATCCCCAAGACGCCATCTTCATCGACGGCACCCCCAAACTGAACCTGGTCATTCCCGGCGGCGTCAACGGCGACATCGCCACCTGTTCGATTATCACCAACGCCATACCTGTTGTTGCCGAAGCCCCACCGGGCCTGCGCACCATGGCCGATATCCCTCCCATCTCTTGCTTCGCCTGATGCCCCTATGAATCCGACCCTTTCCGAAACCGACCTCTACCAGATCCTGGAAGGCACCCACCACGACCCCTTCCAGGTCCTGGGAATGCATGCCGTCCACACCCCGGAAGGACTCAGCATCGCCATCCGTGCCTTTCTTCCAGAGGCGCAGTCTGTCTGCGTGCAAGGCGACGGAGCAGAACAAGAAATGAACCGGATTCACCCCGACGGTTTTTTCGAAGCCGTCTTCCCCGACCAAAAAGAACCCTTTTCCTACCGGCTCACCGCCACCGATGCCTCCGGCCAGAGCCGACAACTCGTCGACCCCTATGCTTTTCCCCCCTTCCTCAGCGACTACGACCTGCACCTCTTTGCAGAAGGCAATCACCACCACATCTACGACCGGCTCGGTGCGCACCCTTTCACCCACCAGGGCATTTCCGGCATTGCATTCTCCGTGTGGGCACCCGCCTCCGAACGTGTCAGCGTTGTTGGAGATTTCAACCAATGGGACGGTCGTGTTCACCCCATGCGCAGTCGAGGCTCGTCGGGTGTCTGGGAACTGTTTATCCCCGGCCTGCAACCGGGCGCATTATACAAATTTGAAATCCGATCTCAGGACGGTGCCACCTTCCCCAAATCCGACCCCTATGCCTTCCGGATGGAACACCGCCCCCAAACGGCGGGTGTGATTCACAGTTTAAACGAAGCCATCTGGACAGACCAGGACTGGCTGGACCGTCGGAGCCAGGCCGATCTATTGCGAAGCCCTATGAGCATCTACGAAGTACACCCCGGTGCCTGGCGTCGCATCCCCGAAGAAAACAACCGCCCGCCAACCTACCGGGAACTCGCCCATGACCTGGTAGCCTATGTCAAAGAAATGGGCTACACCCACATCGAACTGATGCCCGTAATGGAACATCCCCTCGACGAATCCTGGGGCTACCAGATCACCGGCTATTTCGCACCCACCAGCCGCTACGGCACACCGGAAGATTTTCAGTATTTCGTCAACCACTGCCACAACAACGACATCAGCGTCATCCTCGACTGGGTTCCCGCGCACTTTCCCACCGACGCCCACGGCCTGGCCACATTCGACGGGACCGCCCTCTACGAACACGCCGACCCGCGCCAGGGCGCACACCCCGACTGGGGCACCCTCATTTTTAACTACGGCCGCAATGAGGTCAAAAATTTCCTGATCGCAAACGCCCTTTTCTGGTTTGAAAAATACCACATCGATGGCCTGCGTGTCGACGCGGTCGCCTCGATGCTCTATCTGGACTACTCCCGTCCGGCAGACGCCTGGGTTCCCAACTCGTTTGGCGGGCGGGAAAATCTGGAAGCCATCGCGTTTATGAAAACCCTCAACGAAGCCGTACACGCCCAATTTCCGGGCGTGCTCATGGTCGCCGAAGAATCCACCTCCTGGCCGGGCGTCTCCCGCCCCACTTATCTGGGCGGTTTGGGCTTTGGGTTCAAGTGGAACATGGGCTGGATGAACGACGTGCTCGACTTTATGGAGAAAGACCCGATTCACCGCAAATTTCACCAGGATTCCTTGACCTTTGGCCTGCTCTACGCCTTCCACGAAAACTTCATCCTGGTCCTGTCCCACGATGAAGTCGTACACGGCAAACGGTCCTTGCTGGACAAAATGCCCGGGGACGTCTGGCAAAAATTCGCCAACCTGCGCCTCTTCTACGGCTATATGTTCGGCCACCCCGGCAAAAAGCTGCTCTTCATGGGCAGCGAATTCGGCCAATGGCGCGAATGGGACGCGCTCAACAGCCTCGACTGGCACCTCTTAGAACACGAGGACCACCGCCAACTTCAGCGCTTTGTCAAAGACCTGAACCGCTTTTACACATCCCATCCTGCCCTGTATGAATCCGACTCTGATCCTGCCGGATTTGAGTGGATTGACTTTCACGACACCAACCAGGGGGTCCTGGCCTTCCTGCGACGCCCCTTTGAAGGCGGTCCCCCGGTCGTCTTCGTCTACAACTTCACCCCGGTACCGCGAATGGGCTACCGGGTTGGCGTTCCATCCCCCGGCTATTACCGGGAAACCCTGAATTCCGATGCCGACCTCTACGGCGGAAGCAACCTCGGCAATCTGGGAGGCCTTCCAGCAGACGAGATCCCCTGGCAGGGTCAGTCCTGCTCTATCCAGATCACCCTTCCTCCCCTGGCGGTTGTCGCCTTTGATTGGGATCCGGCCTAGCAGTTCAATCGGCCCGAAGAATCTGCCGGATCCCGGTAACAACCACCTCTATCGCCTTTTCCCCATCCCCTTCATACGGCACAATCAAATCGGCAAATTCCCGGGTCGGTGCCGTATAAACCGAATAATTCGGTATCACATCCCGCCGATACCACGCCACCGCTTTGTCCAGCCCTCTTCTTCCCCCTTGCGTATCCCGTACCATCCGCCTGAGCACCCGTTCGTGGTCATCCACCTCCATAAAAATCTTTACATCCATCAGATCTCGAAGTCGAGCCTCCCAGAACACCAGATGTCCTTCCACAATCACCAGATCCGCCGGTTCCACCGTTGTCTGCTGCTGGAGCCGGTATCCGCGCGTGCCCTCAATCGGCGTGCAAATCGACCGGCCTGCCTTCAGATCTGCAACCTGGGCGACCAACCCGTCCCAAAGGATCGCTCTGGGATGATTGGACGTCCGTTCAACCTCCCGCTTTTCTGGCGGCAAAAGCTCCCAGTCGCGAAAGTAGCGATCCTGATTCAACACCACCGTTTCCACCCCCTCCAGGGCCTGCACCAGTGCTTCTGTAAAAGTCGTTTTTCCCGAAGCCGATCCGCCAGAAATACCGATCACCATGGCCTCAAAATCCTTTCCGTAGACAGAGTCACATCATGAGCCAGGATAAACTGTTGCAAAAAATATACATATGTTGTATCGTTTTACAAGCATTTTCTATTCTATTAAAATCGATAAAAACAAAATAAAATACTGTATTTATAAATTTTACACTCCATACTCTCTCGGGGTCGTTTGAGTTTGTTTTTGGTACAATTCTTGCCTTTCTGATCGGTGGGCCCTCACTCGAGGCGCCTGGACGGTGCCTCGAGAGTGAAAACCCTTGGATCTCCAAAACGCATCAAAGCAGACTCCGCAAGACAACCGTTCTCCCCTTTGAGGCACTTTATGTTCAAACCCTATTTCTATATACTCCTGACACTGCTGGCATTTCCACTTGCGCTGGATGCCGAAGACGGTACCGGCTATCTGGTGGAAAACATTGAAATTCGGGGAAATGACAGAACACGGGACAGGGTCATCCTCCAGGCGTTGAACCTGCATCCCGACGACCGTCTTGCGCCCAACCAGCTCCAGGAATGTCGAGAAGCGCTCTTGCGCACCCGCCTCTTCCGCACCGCCCACGTATCTGCCAAGCCCGGTTCTGAAAAAGGCAAGGCCGTGGTGCTGGTCTATGTGGAAGAAAAACGGTTTGGCGATCTGGGCGTCAGCCTGGAATATACCGAACTCGACGGCTTTGGTGTTGCCATAGACGCCTATCACACCAATGTCCTTGGCACCGGCAAACTGGTCGGGGCGGAATACGGCCTGGGCGAACGCCTCAAATACTGGGGTTTCCGCTACGCCGATCCCTGGACCTTTGGCACCAACCAATCCTTCCACTTTCAGGTCTCCGGCTCCTCGGCCGATCGCGACCTCTTCCGCACCAAGAACCCGAATGCACGCGGCCGATATGACCTCGAACGAATCGGGGGCTCCGTCGGAATCGGACAACCCATTCAGAACCGGGCCTTTCGTGCCATCCTCAAATACTCCCTTGAAACCGTTCAAGTCGGTGCGGTTGAAACACCCGCCATTGCCACAAACGGCGGCGTTTTTGCAAAAGAGGTCCAGGACGCCGTCGGTCGAGAAACGCTGTCGTACCTGGGCCTGGATTTCCGACGAGGTTTCGGTCAGCCCTGGGGAAGTGCTCCAGGCTATGACCTTCGTGTCCAGGTGGATGCTTCGGCGTCCTTCCTGGGCTCGGTAACAGATTTTGTCCGGGTGCGCACCGAAGCCTATCAGCACTTTGAAACCGCGCCCGGTCAAATCTTAACACTGGGCGGAAAAGCCGGCACCATTTTCGGCACCCCGCCCTTTTACGAACGCTTCTTCCTGGACGGCCCCAACCAGCTCCGGGGCTTTGAACGCCGGGAGATTGGCCCGGAAGGCAGCAAACAGTTCTTCCTGGCCGAAGCCATCTACTCCCTCTCCCTCAAGCAACTGGGTCGCGCCTATCTCTTTGTCGAAGTGGCAGGCGTTCGACACAAACAGAACACCCGCACCCAAAAAGACACCGACGCCACCTTTGGCGTGGGCATTGTCCTGTTCAATCGCATCGACATCAGTTTCGGCATTGGCACGGGAACCCTCATCCTGAAAAAACACCGGTTCGGCGGCCTCAATATCGACCTGTAGAGGACGTTGGAGATCGAATGACGGTTCAATCCGATAACCTATCTAAATGTACACACCTGATTTGCCTGGCCCTCTTTACCCTGATGATCGGGCCGGGACCCGTTTCGGGCCAACAGATCCGGCTCGATCAAATGCAGATCTATGTCCAGTCCGACACCTTAAAACTGGATGCCCAAATCGACACCCTCTTCTCCAGACGCACCCTCGACGCCATTGAGACCGGCATGACCGCATCCATCCTCATCCAGTTTCGCCTTGCCGCCGGTCCCCGGACCATTTTGCGTCACCATCCGATTCTCACCCGCCTGGAACACGATATCTGGGAAGGAGAATACCGGGTGGTACGCTTTTCCAGCCAACCCGACACCCTGGACACCACTAGCTTCGATACGGTCCGAGCCTATTGCGCCCAACTGCAAGGGATTCCGCTTGGTCCCTTGCCCGAATCCGACAGACAGCTTACATTGCAATATCACATCGAAGTCAACCCCATCTCGCCCGAACAACAGCGCCGAACCCGGCGCTGGCTCAACCTCCTGGAGCGATGGAGCCTCCTGGAGTTTTTCATCCAACTCAACCGCTCGTCCGAAGGCACCGGGTGGGTCGACCTGTTGCGGTTCACGCCCAGCAGTCTGCCACACATCCTGCCCACCCCCTTGGAAAGCCCTTCCGAGCCGGAGCAAACACCATGACCCCCCTTTCTCTTCGCTGGCGCGTCATCATTGCCCTCATTGCCCTTGTCCTGGGCACATCGTTGGCCTTTTCCTATCTGACCAGATACTTTCTGAATCAGGGAATCCTGTTCAGAACAAATGTCGAAATGGCCCAGGCGCTCAACGACGCACTCTCCCTGGCCAAAGAAAACTACGACGATCGAAAAAGGCGCATGAACGAGGCAGGCAACCGCCTATTTGGCTCTCAAACCCTCCAGGCCGCCTTTGAAACCGGCAATTCGGTACCGATCCAAACAGAACTGCAAGCCCACAGACTTCAGGACTTAGAACTCCAGTTTCTAACCCCAGGAGAGAACCCTGCCGAATGGTCTGCCATCCCCTCTGTGGAAACGCCCGTCGTATTTAAACACCCCGAGAAAGCCAACCTGCTCTGTCTGGCCGTCCCCATCCTGCAAGGCGGAACCCCATTCGGCGTATTGCTCGCCACCGCTCGCATCGATCAACTCCTGAATGTGGAAAATGCGGTCCACACCTTCAAACACCTGGAAATCGAAGAATCGGAAGGCCTGCAGCAGGACGTCCTGCTCGGTTTCCTGGTCACCACCGTCTGCATCGTCATCCTGGCCTGCCTGATCGGCATCCGAATGGGCTTTGGCATCACCCGCCCCCTCTATGCCCTGATCAAAGGCACCCGTGAAATGGCCCGTGACAACCTGGACTACCGCATCCCCCCGGGACGGGACGACGAAATCGGCCTCTTAATCGAGTCCTTCAACCGAATGGCCGAAGACCTCAAAGAAAACCGCCGCAAACGCCTGGAAGCCGAACAGATCGCCGCCTGGCGAGAGATCGCCCGCCGCCTAGCCCACGAGATCAAAAACCCGCTGACCCCCATTCAGTTGACTGTTCAGCAAATGCGGGACAAATACGACGGGACCGATCCCGGTTACCTGAAATTGGTCCAGGACTGCACGGAGATCGTTACCGAAGAGGTGGAAAACCTGCGTGCCCTGGTGCAGGAGTTCGCCAACTTTGCCCGGATGCCGTCCCTTTCCCTGGCCCCCCACGATCTCAATGCCGTGATCCTGGACGTGGTCCGCCTCTATCCCGACGCCCATATCGAACTCGACCTGGCCAGCACCTTGCCCGAACTCAACCTGGACCCCGACCAGATGCGCCGGGTCCTGATCAACCTGATCGAAAACGGCATCGATGCCTCCGGTTCCAACGGTCGCATGGTTCTGACCACCCGGACGCAACCAGACACGGTCTTGCTGACCGTTACCGACTCGGGACCGGGCATTTCCTTCGAAGACCAGGAACGCATTTTCCAACCCTATGTATCCACCAAAGAAAGCGGAATGGGCCTGGGATTGGCGGTGGTCAGAGGAATCGTGGAAGAACACGAAGGCCACATCTCTGTCACCAACCCCGAATCGGGCGGTGCCCGGTTTGAGATCCAGTTGCCCGTTCCCGAAGAAAGCTTCCAATCGCCGGAGGTTCAACCATGACCGGACAAAAAGTAATGATCATCGACGACGAACGCAATATCCGTCGCACCCTGGATATGATTCTTACCGGAGAAGGATACGAGGTGTTCTCTACGGCCTCCGGCAAAGAGGGCCTTCAGACTTTAGCCGAACGCGGCGTCCACCTCGTCCTGCTCGACATCGTGATGCCCGAGATCAACGGCCTGGAATTGCTCCAGAAAATCCGGGATGCCCATCCCGACCTGGCTGTGATCATGATCTCCGGGCAGGCCACAGTGCAAGACGCCGTGCGGGCGACCCGCCTGGGGGCCTACGATTTTCTGGAAAAACCCCTGTCGCGGGAAAAAGTCCTGCTGGCCGTTTCCCACGCCCTTGAAAACGCCGAACTGGCCGAGGAAAACCGCTCGCTGCGAGAAAAGATCGAAGGCCGCCACGAGATGATCGGCGAGAGCCCCACGATTCAAAAGATCCTGGAACAGATCGACAAAGTCGCGCCCACCAACGGCCGCGTCCTGATCCTGGGCGACAGCGGCACCGGCAAAGAACTCATCGCCCGAGACATCCACCGCAAAAGCCGCCGCCACCCCAACTCTTTCATCAAAGTGAACTGTGCCGCCATCCCCGAAGAACTCATTGAAAGCGAACTCTTCGGGAGCGACCGGGGCGCGTTCACCGGGGCCACCAAAACGCGAGACGGCAAATTCCTGCAAGCAGACGGCGGCACCCTGTTCTTAGACGAGATCGGCGACATGAGCTTGAGCGTGCAGGCCAAAGTCCTTCGCGCCCTCGAACAGGGTGAGTTCGAACGCGTGGGCGGCAACGAGACCATCAAAGTGGATGTGCGCGTGATTGCCGCCACCAACAAAGACCTGCGAACCGAAGTCGAACAGGGCCGGTTCCGCGAAGACCTCTATTTCCGCCTGAACGTCGTCCCCATTGTCGCCCCTCCCCTGCGCGACCGCCGGGACGACATCCCCCTCCTGACCGATCATTTCTTTACCTGCTATGCCGAAGAGGAAGGCCTTCGCCCCAAAGTCCTTTCCCCAGACGCCGGAGAAGTCCTGTTCCATTACGACTGGCCCGGCAACATCCGGGAACTCAAAAACCTGGTGGAACGTCTCTCCATCATGGTCAGCAACGACACCATCCAGGTGGATGACCTGCCGCCCATGGAAGGCATCCAGATCCCCAGATCAGACGGCGAGACCAACAAAGCGGCACGCCAACTCCCCCCTGGCAAAACCCTGCGGGAAATTCGGGAGACAGTGGAAAAAACCTATATTGCCGAAGCCCTCGAACGGTCCAGCTGGAACGTCACCCGTGCCGCCCGATCTCTGGGCATCGAACGGACCAATTTGCACAAAAAAATCAAGTTCTACAACCTCGAGCGTTAATCTTCACGGAACCCTTTTTTGAAGAAATCAACCTTTCTGCTGCTGATCCTCTTGCTGCTCATCCAACCCGTCCAGGGCCTGGAACGCGGCAACTACCGTGCCGTGATGCAAAACGTCCAGGCCCGTTTCAACCGGGTCGAAGGCCTCTTCACCGGCTACCGCCTGAACATGAAGCGAACAACTCTGCCCGGCCTGACCGCCCACATCCAGACCGGCTTCGGCTTTCACGCCCAGCAGTTCCACTATCAGGCAGGCCTGGATTATCAGCAGCCCAAATACACGCTCTCCGCGGCGGCCTTTGACCGCACCGAGACCAACGACAAGCCCATCATCTCGGTTTCGGAAAACAGCTTCTTCAGCCTCCTGTTCAAAGGCGACTACCGCGATTATTACCGCGCCAAAAATGGCTTCGAAATCAAAGGCGCCTACCGCTACCGCCCCCGCCTGCTCCTGTTCGGCCGATTCATCACCTTCTCCTACCACAGTATGCCCGTCGAACACCAGTGGAGCATCTTCCGAAATAGCCGAACCTTCCGCGACAACCCCGCCGTCCGCCCCGGTACCTTAAACCGAATCCAGGCCGGATTCCTCTTCCAGACCCGCAGGAGCCCCCGTGTCTTCCTCAACGCCTGGACACTCAGCGGCGAGTATGAACGCGGCTTCCGAGAATTTGACTACAACGGCCTGATCCTGGCGGCCAAGCGCCACCAGAAAACCATTCTTGGCAACCAGGTCTTTATCCTCCAGGCCCGCCTGGCCACCCGCTCCGACACCGCCGAACAAAATCTCTTCGACCTGGGCGGCGTGGGCACCCTGCGCGGCTACGGCATCAAAGAATTCACCGGCAACCGCATGCTGATGTTCAACATCGACTACCTCTTCCAAGGCGACCTCCTGGGCAAAATCCCACTTAAAGGCTTCCACCTGGCCAACCTGATCCTCTTCTTCGACACCGGCTGGACCACCCTCCAACCCAAAAGCGAGAGCTTCCTCACCGGCTTCCAGGACCTGCGCCTCTCCGACTTCAAATCCAACCTGGGCCTCGCCATCGGCATCACCGAACGATTGATGCGCATCAACATTGCCAGAAGATTGGACCGGGGGAATGATGCCTGGACGGTTTCGGTTCGGTTTTTGAGGGAATTGTAATATTCGCCTGTATAATCCTGGAAAAAAATCAAAGCAACCAGCGCCTTTTGAAAAAAGAGACCGATCATCTCGAACGATCTTTTTCGGTCAAGTGGAAAGCGAACTTGGAGAAACATATGGACAAAAAAAAAGAATGGATACAATTCAAAGGAGCGGGAGGATTCGGGGGGAGGCGTCACATTGTCCTCGTAAGCGGCGACGAAGAGTATCGCTCAGAAGAAGCCATGCCCATGCTGGCAAAAATCCTGGCGACACACTACGGCTTTGACTGCACGGTTCTATTTGCAGTCGATCCAGACACCGGCCAAATCGATCCCCGGTGTCAGACAAACATCCCCGGCCTGCACCATCTGGAAACCGCAGATCTCATGATCTTATTCACTCGTTTTCGTGAACTGCCTGACGAACAGATGAAACACATTATTGACTACACCCACTCCGGCCGGCCTGTCATGGGTTTGCGCACGGCGACACACGCCTTTAGGTACACCCGCAATCCAAACAGTCCTTATGCAAAATATGACTGGAAAAGCGAGACATTCGAAGGCGGATACGGTCGTCAGGTACTCGGTGAAACATGGATTAATCACTATGGACATCATGGCCACGAAAGTACACGTGGTCTCATCAACCCGGAGTTCGCAGATCATCCGATTCTCAAGGGCGTGAAGGATGTATGGGGTCCCACCGATGTCTATAGCGTGGGCAAGTTGACAGGGAGTCCCGACATTCTGCTCGAGGGCCAGGTCCTTACCGGTATGGATCCCTCCGATGCGCCGAAAGCCAACACACCGACGATGCCGATCGCATGGATCAAAAAATATACCGGCGAAGAGAACAAGACGTCACGCGTATTCTGTACCACAATGGGAGCCGCTCCGGATCTGAAATGCGCCGATCTGCGTCGTCTTCTGCTCAATGCCGCCTGCTGGTGTATGGAAGAAGAGATCGATGGCAACAACTGCGTCGATACTATCGGAGAATTCAATCCCACTTATTTCGGGTCTGGTATGCACAGGAAGGGACTGCGTCCCTCGGACTATGAATAAAGGAGATCCACATGCTTAAAAGCGCAATTCTGGGCTGTCGTGGCCGGGCGCGTGCCCACGCCAAGGCCTATGAAGACATCACACGCAGCAAACTCGCAGCAATTTGTGACATGAACGAAGAACGTCTGAACGAATTCGGTGGCATGTTCGATATCGGCCAGCGCTATACCGACATCGACCGGATGCTGGAAAAGGAGAAACCCGATCTGCTCCACATTGTCACAGCACCTGTCCTGCGTGGCACGACGCAGCTCATCCGTTACCCTTTACTGAAGATTGCTTCCGACCATAAAGTGCCCGCGGTGATCGTTGAGAAACCAATTGCTACAATGGGAGAAGACTGGCGGCAGATCCGTGACCTGGCCGACCGAACCGAAACAAAAATTGCGGTCAACACCCAACTCCACTTCCATCCCAAGAACCTGGAGCTCAAGAAAGACGTAGCCGAAGGGAAGATCGGAGAAATCAAGCTGATCGAAGCCAGTTCACGCAACCCGCCTGTGGATCAGGCACCGCATACTTTACAGCTTGTTTCCTCCTACATCGACAACGCACAGCCCGTAAAAGTAATGGGACAGATTGCCGGCAGCGACCACCTCGATTCCGACCAGCCCTCGCCGGACAATGCCACCGCACGGATTGAATACGCCAACGGTGTACGGGTTTCTGTGGCTTTCGGCCCCGACATAGCGCCACGCGTGTTGCCGGACACCTCAAACAGCCGCCACAAACGCGTCTGCGTTTTCGGTACCACGGGCTTTGTCCACTGGCGATTCGAAAGCTGGGAGAAATTTACGCCTGAAACTGGATACCAGGGCGGAGACCTGGACTATGGGGAGCAAAACGCCAGGGCGCAAATCGGTTTGACCGAAGCGATGTTTGACTGGCTTGAGGACGACAGCAAGGTGCATCCGACCAATCTGAAGCAGTCTCTGGCAGAATTCAACCTGCTGCTTGGAATCTATCAGAGCGGATCAGAACGGAAGCCGATAGACCTGCCGTTTGATCCGCCGGACAATATGATCCAACACTTGAAAGACATCCTGTAGCGAGCCATCCTCCTCCCTTGCCATTCCGGTACAGGGACATTATATTTCCAGCAAATCCATGTTGGATAAGCCGTCAACAGAAGAACAAACGGAAGGAAATAATTGTGATCGTCAGACGAACTTCCAGAACCGAGATTCTTGCCAAACTTCAGCGGAAAATACAACTCCGGATACCTATTTTCATTGCCAGTGCCGGCAACGGGCTGGTCGCCAAACTGCTTGAAAAGGCCGGAGCGGACTGTGTGAATACTTTTTCCGGGGCGCGCCTTCGCAGCAATGGCATGGGCACTATGTCTATGCTGTGGCCCATCCTGGATTCCAACAAGCAAACCCTGGACTACACAGAAGAGGACATCATGCCAGCCATCCAGGGGGATGCCTTTATCTGCGCCTGTATTAACGCCAACGACCCTTTGAAAGATATGACCACTGTTCTCAATCGCCTGAAATCAATGGGCGTTTTTTCAGTGTCAAACATCGGCCCGTCCATCAGTTATTACGATAAAGACAGTAGTATCTACAAGATTTTGACCAGTGCCGGCATCACTTTTGAGCACGAAATTCAGATGCTGAAATTGGCCAAAGAAATGGATATGGTCACTGTCGCCCTCGCCTTTGACCTGGAGGACAGCCTTCAAATAGTGGAACAGGCCGATCCGGATATCTTCTGTTTTCACGCCGGAACCACCAAAGGCGGTCTGATGGGTTATGACTCGGGTGAAACCATTCAGGAGACTGCCAGCCGAACCGAGGAAGCCTACCAGAAAGTCCTCCAAATCAAACCGGATCTGATCAAAATCAGCCATGGGGCGGCCATGGAAACGCCGGAGGAGGCGCAGTATATGTTAAACCATACCTCTTGTGAGGGCATCTGGACAGGATCATCAACAGAACGGATACCTATTGAGAAAGCCGTGCTGGAAACAGCTTCAGAGTTTGCCCAGTTAAGATTTCCAGAGCAGGATTAAACCTATGAATAAGACAATCGCGGTGCTTGCCACTCTTGACACCAAAGGTCAGGAGTCCAATTATCTCCGGGAACAGATTCAGAAACTTGGCGAATCTGCTTTGCTGATCGATATGGGAGTCATCGGCGAGCCGGGAACCAGAACCGACATCAGCCGTGAGGAACTTGCCGCTGTAGGGGGAACGCCCCTCGAAGACATCCTGAAAAACCCGACCCGACAGGATGCCGCGCCGATCATGGTTGCCGGTGCCATTCGCATCATCACCAAACTGATTGACGAAAGTCAAATCCATGCCATCATCTGTCTGGGCGGGACCCAGGGGACAACAAACTGCAGCCAAGTCCTTCAGGCCCTGCCCTACGGCTTTCCGAAGATCATGGTTTCCACCATAGCCTCCGGGGATACCTCTCCCTTCGTAGGCATCAAGGATATCACCATGATGTTTTCGGTCAGTGATATTCTGGGACTCAATACCTTTACCTGCAGGATACTGGCCAATGCCGCAGGTGCTGCCTGCGGCATGGCCCAGATCGATCAACCAATCAGATCCGAAAAGCGGGACCGTCCGCTGATCGGGATGACGAACCTGGGCGTCCTTACCGAAGGCACAATGGTTGCGCTTGACCTGTTCAAGCAGGCTGGATATGAAGTCATTGTCTTCCATGCCGTCGGTTCCGGGGGGCGGGCCATGGAGCAGATGATGAAAGAGGGAATCCTTGGCGCTGTTTTTGATTATGCCCTGGGAGAAATATCAGACGAGCTGTTCGACGGCTTACGCGCATCCGGACCGGAACGGCTGACGGTGGCCGGAAAACTGGGGCTCCCTCAGGTCATCTGCCCAGGGGGCACGGAACACATCGGTCTTATCGTCCCTCCCAATGAAGTCCCGGAGAAATACAGCCGACACAAATACACTTTCCATACTCCGATTATTTTCGCACCACGGCTCAAAGGAGATGAAATGGTCCGGGTTGCAAAAGAAATCACATCCCGTCTGGCCGACACAAAGGCCAAAGCCTATTTCATCATGCCGACAAAAGGCGTCAGCCGTTATTCTGCCGAAGGAATGGTGTTGGAGGATCCGGAGAGTGACGAGGCTTTCTTCAATGAAATCAGATCGTCTCTGCCCGGGAACTTTGAACTGATTGAACGTGAAACGCATGCCGAAGACCCTGTCTTTGTCAGAGAAGCGGTAGAACTGCTGATCTCACTGATTGAAGCGGCTTGAGGAGGAAATCATGACCAAATTACTTGCCCGCCGCGATCGTCTGCTGGGTGCCGGGGCACCGCTTTTCTATCAGGAACCCCTGAACATCGTGCGTGGCGAAGGGATGTGGCTGTTCGACGCCGATGGTCGTCGCTACCTGGACCTGTACAACTAATGTACCGTGTGTGGGTCACTGCCACCCCCACGTGGTCGAAGCAATGCACCAGCAGGCAGG
>JAPUJS010000465.1 GCA_027296045.1 bacterium
GCCAGCTTCTTCCAGGGGTGTTCACATGGAAGCGATCGATTTTGCCTCGATCGGCTACGGT
This sequence comes from bacterium, assembly GCA_027296045.1. GTDB lineage: Bacteria > Latescibacterota > UBA2968 > UBA2968 > UBA2968 > JAPUJS01. The sequence continues at coordinate 62 of JAPUJS010000465.1, forward strand.
GACGTAGCAGGTGCATCCGTCGGGCCCGCCGAAGGCAACGTTGGTGCAGTGTTTGCCGCCGACTTCGATTTCCTGGAGGACTTCGCCTTCCGGCGAGAGCTTGACGACGGTGCCTTTTCCGTGGCGGGTGATGTAGAGGTTGCCTTCTACGTCGCAGCGCATGCCGTCCATGCCGAAATCTTCAAACTGGTGGAGCAGACGTTTGTTGCTGATTTCTCCGCTTTCCGAAAGGTCGTAGGCCCAGACGTTGCGCTGGACGGATTCGTTGACGTAGAGGGTATTTTCGTCGGGACTGACTTCGATACCGTTGGTGGTGCCCATGTCGGCTTCTAAAAGAGTGAGTTTGCCGTCGGTATCGATGCGCCAGATCTGGCCAGTGTCTTCTTTCCAGTTGGGATCGCTGGCAAAGAGGGTGTCGTTTTTTGCAATGGCGAGGTTGTTGGGCTGGTTCATGGTGGGTTCGTGGGCGTAGACAGAAATGTCACGGGTGTCCATGTCCACTTTGAGCACGTTGTGGTTGGTGTAGTCGGCAATGAGCATCTCGCCTTTGGAATTGAATCGGATGCCGTTTCCGATGCTGCCGTTGGAAAGTTCGACAAACACGGAACAGGCGCCCATTGGGGTGACTTTGCCAATGGTGTGCTGGCGGTTGTAGTTGACGGCATAGAGGTTGCCATCGGCATCGCAACCGGGGCCTTCCACGCCGGAGGTCCAGCCGTTGTTGGGGGTGTGGGATTTGGTGGTGAACAGGTCGGCCATGAGAAAGTCCTCCATAGACGAAAGTGGGCAACAAGCTGTTGCTTGCTGCCCACTGAATGTAATGCGCTTTGGGGAGAGATGGAACCACTTTTTTCAGTTCCTTTCCTGGCGGTCCTGTGATGGTGGGCCAGCGAGGGCCCTCAGCCTGGACTTCCTCGTGGAGAGCGATGGTTGCAAATTGAAAATTGAGAGGTCGGGCTGGAATCCCAAGGTGTGCGAACGAGGAGAAAGAATAGCAGAAGGGCAGAGGAGAATCCGCTCTGCCCCCGGCCTGACAAGCGTTGTGATACAATTCAGGACATGCAGACCTATTCCACAGGTTGTCCGAACCCCTGGGCGAATATGATAAAGTCGGAAAATCCGATTTCGCCATCCGAGTTTAGATCTAACTGCACGTTATACCCGTCATCGCCCTGGCTGGTGCCGAACCCCTGGGCAAATGTGATAAAGTCAGAAAACCCAACGGTGCCATCCCCGTCAAAGTCTGGCGAAAGGGTTGCCCCGCCGATGACGACGGTGGCGTCCGGACCAATTTCCAGCATCTGTTCACCCGCCGGGCCTCCGAACTGGGCAGAAGTCAGCTGCACGCTTGTTCCTCCCGTAAATCCACCCAGTACTTGAAAGGTGACCTGACCCATGCTGCCGGCGTCCTCTGTCGCCGTGGTGCCCAGGAGCGCCGCGCTGATGGTCAGCTTGCCTTCCGATTCCGTGAGGATCGGGACGGCGCCGAGAAAAACGTCGGAGGCGGAAAATTCTTTGAATGCAAGCTGGGCAGCGTCGAAAACCAGGACCACTTCAAAGCCTGAAAATCCTTTTATCCCTCCGGCTGTCAGGTCAATCACGACCGTATCCCCGGCTTTGGGCGAGTTTGCTGTCTGGCGCTGGCCCTGGTCTCCGGGATTCAGATCCAGATCCAGGGCGAGCGGCCCGGCAGATCCTGCGCCCGGGATTGCGCCTTCCACCGGCGGGGGTTCCGCCCCCTGGTCCGGGCACACAATCGTGAAGACCGTGCTGGCATCGTTGTTGTCTTCTTGGGTCTCTGGAACGACGTTTTCTGCGTCCAGAGTGACTGTCAATCTGAAGGCACCCGACGACCAGGCGGGAAACAGGTCTGCCGATGCATGGTCGGTCAGCCGCGTCTGGTCGGCGCCGTTGGCGTCCATCACATAGATCTCACTATTGCCATCGCGGTCTGACCAGAAGACGATCTGGCTCCCGTCGAGAGACCACCTCGGAGACTCATCCCGCCCCGGGTTTTCCGTCAAATTTGTCAGGCCCGTCCCGTCCATATTCATCCTGTAAATTTCGGTATTTCCGTCACGGTTTGTTACAAAGATCAGCTGTTTTCCGTCTGGCGACCAGACGGGGTTTATGTCGATTGCCGGGTTGTTGGTCAGATTGGTCAGACCGGTTCCGTCGGCATTCACGACAAAAACGTCAGAGTCGACGCCCACCAGCTGTGAGACAAAAGCGATGCGGGTGCCGTCTGGCGACCACGTCGGCGTTGTTTCCCCAGTACCCAGGCTTACGATCAGGGGTTGCTGTTGATTCCCGGACGCATCCATAGTATAGAGTTCGGGATTGCCGTCTTCTTCGCCAAAACTATTAGCAACTATATCCCGGCTTGTTATAAAAGCGAGGTGTTTGCCATCCGGCGACCATGTTTGGTTCCCGTCGCCTGCCGGGTGGTTGGTGAGGTTGGCCAGACCTGTGCCATCGATGTTCACGGCGTAAATATCACCCTGTGAGTGAAAGGAGATCTTATCTCCGTCTGGCGACCAGGGTTGTTGGGCATCCGAAAAAAATGCGCCCATCGGGAGGTTGCTCACATTCAGCAGGCCGGTTCCATCGGGGTTCATCACATAAATGTCAAAGCTGCCATCGCGGTTTGTTTCAAAGGCGATTCTGTGTCCGTTCGGTGACCCGCGGGGGGCTTGATCGTCGGAGGGATGCTGGGTCAGATTTGTCAGGCCGGTTCCGTCGGGGTTGATAGCATAAATTTCTGCATTGCCGTCCCGATACGACTCAAACACAATCCGGCTGCAATAGGCAAGCAGGTTTGGAGATTGGGCCAGGTCCGGCAGTGTGAAACTGCCCTGGAAAGGCATCGTCTCGCCCGGTGTGAGGGCCTGATTGGACAGGATGACTTCGGGCCCAAAAATGGGCATGCCGTCCGGAGCGGTCACCGTGGCCACCACGTTAAAGTCCTCTGCTGCGCTGGCACCCTGGTTGGCAAAACTACCCGAAAAGGTGAGGATCTGCCCTGGCTGAAATGGAGGATTTCCCATGGCGCCCATTTCTTCGATGAGCAAAGCGCCTTCAAAGGCCAGGTCCGCAAGTCCCGGCGGGGTCCAGTCGGGGTCTTTGTCGTTGCCCCCTGAAAAGTCGGTCAGATTGACCGGTGGTGCATTTCCGTCCTTGGGCATGATATAGATTTCTTCATCTCCATCTCGATTGGAAGAGAAGACGATCCATTGTCCGTCCGGTGACCAGCCCGGATTAGAATCTGCGGCCTGGTTCTGGGTCAGGCGTATCGGATTACTCCCGTCCGAATCCATCACATAGATTTCGTTATTGCCGTCTCGATCCGACACAAAAGCGATTTTCTGGCCATCCGGTGACCAGGCCGGTTTAAAGTCTGCGGCCTGGTTCTCGGTCAGACGTATCGGATTGCCCCCGTCCGGATCCATCACGTAAATTTCTGAATTTCCGTCCTGGGCCGACCAGAAGACAATCTGATTTCCGTCCGGTGACCAGGCCGGATCGCCCTCGGCCTGGATGGTGTTGGTCAGGCGTATTGGATTGCTGCCGTCCGGGTCCATCACGTAGATCTCTCCGGCTCCGGGATCTCGAAACGAATTGAAGGTGATTTTCCCCCCGTCCGGCGACCAGGCCGGGTTCCGATCTTCCGCCTCTGGAAGCTGGGTCAGGTTCACGGGATTTCCCCCGTCTGCCTCCATTATGAAAATGTCGCTCCACAGGACTCCAGGACCCCCATCGCGTTTGGAGACAAAGGCAATCTTTTCTCCATTTGGCGACCAGGAGGGTTCAAAGTCGGTCGCCACGTGCTGGGTCAGGTTCACGGGATTTCCCCCGTCTGCCTCCATTACATAGATTTCAAAATTGCCGTTGTCGCGGTCTGAGGTAAAGACGATCTTGCCCATAGGCGGAGGAACGTCAGAAGGCTCGGTTGGCTCTGGCAGTTTTTCTTCCTGGACCGCTTCCGCACTCCGAAATGCGCCGCCCCCGTAGGTCCCGGCAAGGAGGTGGCCGTCTGCAGCAAGGGCCAGGGATCGGACGTCGGTTTGGGTTAGGCCGGCATTCTCCGGCACCCAGGTCTCTCCATTGTCGGTCGAGCGAAATACCCCGCCGCCCAGGTGGCCGGCGAAGATTTCTTCTGCCTCTGTGACGACCAGTGCAAAGATCGACTTGCCCGAGCCCTGGGTTTCCGTCAAGCCGGTGCTGGCAGGGCTCCAGTTATCTGCGGCGATCGGGGAACGGAAAATCCCACCGCTCCAGGTCCCGGCCAGGATCTGTTCGGTCTTTGTAAAGGCCAGCGCCTGGACGGGTGTGGACGTGAGACCCGTATTAAAGGACTGCCAGGTTGCTGCATTATCCGTGGATTGAAAAACACCCTTGTCTGTGCCTGCAAAGATGACCCCGCTCGAATGGGTGACGAAGGCATCGACAAGCACGGAAGGGGGTAAATCGGTCCCGGCGGGTGTCCAGTTATCTTCGGAGACCTGGGAACGAAAAATCCCGTTAATCGTGCCGGCAAGGATTTCGCCATTGGAGAGGATTTCCAGGGATCTGACAAAGGTTGTTGTCAAACCGGTGTTGAAGGGTTCCCAGGTCTCTCCGTTGTCGGTCGAGCGAAATACGCCGACCTGAGAGCCGACGAAGACTGTTCCGTCGGAAAGGACTGTCACGGCCTGGATGTGCATATTTCGCAGACCCTGTTGCGTCCAGGTAGCACCTTTGTTCACCGAGCGATAGATGCCACCTCCCGCAGAACCGGCAAAGAGGTGCCCGTCCAGATCGCCGGCCAGGGCGGTGACCTGGGCAGCGGCCAGGCCGGTGTTCACAGAAGCCCAGTTTTCGCCCCCGTCGGTAGAACGAATGACGCCTTCATTCGTGCCGGCAAGGATGGAGTTGTTGGACTGGACTGCCAGTGCAACAACCGACCCGATGACAATTGCATCCGGGGGGGCGGTATAGATTGAGGCCCACTGATCTCCGCCTTTGGCAAAGCGAAAAACCCCCGTATTCGTTCCGGCAAAGAGGTCGGAATTTGCATCGAAAGCCAGTGCATTGGCGCGAATGGATGTCAGGCCGGCGTTGAAGGCCTCCCAGGTCTGCCCGTTATCTGCCGAACGGAATACCCCGCCGGAACCCGTTCCGGCAAAGAGCTGGCCGGCCTCGTCTATGGCAAATGTGAGGACTTCGGTGTTTTGCGGCAGGCTGGATTCTGCCTGAATCGCGCCGGTGTTGTCCAGGCGGAAGATTTTGCCATCCTCTGTTCCGACCAGGAGGTGGCCATCGGCATGGAGGGCCTGTGCGCTGACAATCACATTGTTCAGGTCGGTGGGCTGCCATGTATCGCCGCTATCTGTGGAACGAAACACGCCGAAAGTTCCGGCAAAGAGGTGTCCGTCGGCATTGAAGGTCAGGGCGGTGATGGAAAAAAATGTAAAGTCGGGAAGCGACGTCCAGCTTTCACCGTGATCGGTGGAACGCCAGACCACACTGCTAGAAGCTCCGGCAAAGAGGTGCCCATTGGCATTAAAGGTCAGTGTATTCACTGTGGTGTTGGCCAGACCCGCCGCCACCCAGGTTTCTCCCTGGTCTGTGGAGCGAAAGACTCCGCCGCCTTGCGGGGCGGCAAATACATCCCCATTTGGATGAATGGCCAGGGATGGGACCGTTCCCCCGTAAGGTCCGCCGGTAGGCTGCCAGGTGAGTGATTCTGCTTCCACCCTTCCCAAATTACTCCATACCAGTGTCAGGACGATGATGCCCAGGCTGGCGACCGATCCTTTCGTGTAGCTCATCATTGTCTCCACCTTTCCGTATGGCTTTGTGGCAGGGAGGGTTTGTTAGAATTGGTACAGGTTGAGCGCGTTTTCGACTTTGATCTTGCGTTCTAAATCGGGATTTAAGCGAATGGGGAAGGCGGTGTCGGGGGCGTCAAAATCCCAGTGGGGATAGTCGGTGGCGAACAGGAGCTGGTCGTCTTTGTCGATCTGGGTGAGGAACTGGTGGAAGTGTTCTTTGGAATCGGGTTCTTCCATGGGCTGGGTGGTGAGCCAGATGTTTTTGCGGATGTATTCGGACGGCGGTTTTGGCACGTGGGGGATTTCTTCTTTGAGGTTTTCCCAGGCACGGTCCATTCGCCAGGTGAGGGCGGGAAGCCAGGCCATGCCGCCTTCGATGAGCACGATTTTGAGATCGGAGAAGCGTTCGAAAACTCCTTCGAAGACCAGGCTGATGATGTGGTGCTGGAAGCCCTGTGCCATCCCGCAGTGGTATTCGAGATAGTAGGCGGGCCAGCCGGTGCCGGTGATGGGGTGTCCGCCGTTGCCAGCGCCGAAGTGTATCCCTACGGGCAGGTTGTTGCGAACGGCGGCTTCGAAGAGTTTCCAGTATTTGCGATTGCCGAGCGGTGAGTTGATGAATGTGGGCAGGATGATCTGGACAAAGCGAGGGTCTTCGGCCGTGCGGTCGATTTCTTCGGCGGCCAAGTCGCCGTTTTCGTAGGGCGTGATCATCGAAGCTCGAAGGCGGGGTTCTTCGTCAAGCCATTCGGCGGCCAGGCAGGCGTTGGATGCTCGGGCAAAGGCGGCATCGTATTCGGGGATGTGGTTGCGCATGGCAGTGACCCGATTGAGGATGCCGTAGCCGATGTCCCAGGTGTCGAGCAGTTGTTCGCGCAAAAAGGGCAGGTCAGAACCCGGTCCGCCGCCGTCGGGGGGCCAGGCATCGGTGCGTGCGGCAGAGGGCACGCTTTTGGGATAGGATTTGCCGGTATACGACCGGCGGCCAAATTTTGTGTGGTAGTCTTGCCACTGGTTAGGCAGGAATTTTTTCAGGGTTTTAAGACCGTTGTGAATATCGCAGTCAATCAGGGAGACTTCGGTGGTGGTCTGGGTGTCTTCGAGCGCGACGGCCATGGGTGCCTCCTGGACTATGGAGTTCCAGATTGAGGATTAGGTTAAATTTCGGAACCAAATCATCTGTTGCTTGGGTCACATAAAAATAAGGTAAGCAATCTCACTCAGGTTGAAAACCCGTAAAAGGCGCGGGCGTTTTCGTGCATGATTTTGGGAATCAGGGAATCGGGCAATCCTTTGGGCAATGCATCTTCTGGCGCATGGAAGTGCATATGGGGATAATCTGTGGCAAACAGGAGGAGATTGTCGGAGCCCATTTGTTCGAGGTTTTCGGACAGTTGATCGATGTTGGCGGGGGCATCAAAGGGCTGAATGGTGAGTCGGATGTGTTTGTGGATGTATTCGGTTGGGGGCTGTTTGAGCCAGGGCATTTCCCGGCGGATGCCTTTCCAGTCTTTGTCGAAGCGCCACATCAGGGACGGGAGCCAGGTGCAGCCGCTTTCGAGCAGGACGACGCGCAGGTCCGGAAACTGGTTGAAAGCACCGCCGGAGATGAGGCTTAGAAGCTGGGATTGGAAGACGCTGGCCATGCCGGTGTATTCTTCGATGTAGAAGGTGGACCAGCCGGACGGGGTGGGTGGGTTGCCCGGGTTGCCGCCGAAGTGAAGGGCCAGGGCCAGGTTGTGCGTTACGGCGGCGGCAAACAGCGGATGGAAGTTGCGGTTTCCATAGGGCTGGGGGCTTCGGACGGGCAGGAAGATCTGGACAAACCCCGGATGGTTGCCCAGGCGATTGATTTCTTGGATGGCCAGGTCGGGGAACTGTGGGGGAACGACCAGGGAGGCGCGAAGGCGTGGTTCTTTGTCGAGCCATTCGGCGATTTGCCAGTCGTTGACGGCCTGTGCCAGGGCCAGGGCGGCGTCTGGATTGGGGATGCTGTCGACGGCGTAGTTGCAGGTGAGGATGCCGAGTTCGGCGTTCCAGGCGTCCAGGGTGTGTTCCCGAAGCAGGTCCAGGTTGGAGCCTGGCGGACCGGTGTCTGGTTTGGCGTCGGGCCGGATGGAGGTTCTGGCACTTGCAGGATAGGCATTTGTGGATGCGCCCCCGAAACCGGTTTGTTCGAGCTGGTCTTGCCAGTAGTCGGAGAGATAGGGGTAGAGGGCTTTGGTGTTTGGAACGGTGTTGTGGATGTCGCAGTCGATGACGGGATGCATATACTTAAGGACCTTGTAAACAGGATCTGGAGCAGAATTGAGGCCTATTTTTGGGATGTTTCAAAACGGGACAGCGTTGAAAAATGTTTCTAGATGAATCATTTTTGATGTTTTAAGCCGTTAGGTCATTCGAAAATGTTTCGAAATAGGACAGTTCACCTTTTTTTCCGGCATTTATGTATTATCCTCGGTATTTTGTGCATCCCACACCCGGACGGCTTCTTTTACGCACATGATCGCGTGTTGGCAGGATTGTTCCAAGGGGAATTTGTCGTGGTGTTTGATCATGTGGGAGATTGCACCGAGACGCGTGATGGCTTGAAAGCAGAGTGAGTTTTGATAGAGGCCCTCGTCGTGGGAGGTCCAGTTGCCGTGATAGGTTTCGGGGAGGGCCATCAGGCGGTCGTCGAAGGCTTCCCAGAGTTGTCGGCGTTTTGCATCGTCCATCAGGTGGGGGCGGAAGCGCAGGAGCATCTGGCCGGGTCGACGGTGCCAGTTGTTGGAATGCCATTCGATGAAGAGCCAGGGCTTTGCGGTCTTGAGGAGGTGCCACATGGCGGCCATTTCGGGCAGGACATCGGGACCTTCCTCGGCAGTAAGCCTGCCCTCGAAGTAGGGGAAGCGACCCAGGTGGTGGCTGACGCCCAGGCCGCGCACGGTGCCGTCGGGATTGGTGGCGGGCACGAGGGTGAAGCGATGATGGGCCCGCGTTTGGGCGGCTGCGTCCGAGACCAGGTAGTCGATGACGGCCCGGGAAGTCCAGGTGCCCATTTCGGAGGGCTGAGGGGTCTGGGCCATCACGATGTGGGGCGCATCGGGGTTCCGGGAGCCGATTTCGACGCTGTAGATGGGGCGGCCTTCAACGCTGTGTCCGAGGGTGGATATCCGGACGTCTGGATGGTTTGAAATGCCGTCCAGATAGGGTTTAAGTTCGCTATAAGGGTGCCAGTGGAAGTTGCTGATGAAGAGGACGGGATCGGGTTCGTCTGCGCCCGGAAGGTCCAGGTGGAGTTCCAGGATTTCGGTATTGGGAAGGGCGCGGACGGCGTCGGGTGCCAGGTGGGACCAGGCGTCGCCCCGGCGCAGGACGGCGTGGGCCTGGTCGGCGGCGAATTTTTCACGCATGTTGCCGTGCAGGCGCACGGGCAGGTGCCGGGGTTCGGGACTTTTGTTGCAGATGCCGAAGCAATAGTAATAAGACATGCCCGAATACGCGTGGTCGCCCGGTTCGGGCTCCAGGTCGATGGCATATCCGTCGCCGTCGGGACGGAAGTTTATGCCGCTGGCGCATTCGAAGTCGGTGGCGATGAGCACGTGTTCGTCTTCGTATATATAGTTCTCGCCGCTTTCGGCACGGGTCTGGTCCCAGCTCGGGTTCCAGTGTCTGAGGCCCTGATTCATGGTTTATCCTGTGAATTTTTGGAACAAGAGACGGTCGGCGATCTGATCCGGATCTTCCGCGTAGCTCAGACAGAGGGGGTTGAGCGGATCGGTCATCAGGATCAGGACGTCGGGGCGATTGGTCATGGGAATCTCTGTTAAGCAGGTTTCGGGTGGATCTTTGCAACGGGTGGAAACCGGAATCACGCACAGGCGGGATCGTCGGTGCGCCAGCGATTGTAGGAGGGAATGTTGTGGACGGCCAGGCGGCTGCGGGCATCGTACCACAATTGGGCCCAGGCTTTGGGATCGTGAAGCTCGGTTTCGGGGTGGGCTCGGCTGCGGGCGACAAAGCCGGGAAAGACGTCGCGACCGGTGGATTGGCCGGTGGGGTTGTAACGCAGGTCAAGGCTGACGCGGACGTCGTCGCTTTTGTTGGGCAGGGAGCTGTGGCAGGTGCGGCGGTGAAGAAAGAGGACGTCGCCGGGGCTCATCGGACAGGTGAGCACGTTGTCCAATTCCAGGTGTTCGTCGCGGACATACAGGCCGATGTTGCTGGAACAATGGTGGCGCACCCCGTTTTTGTGGCTGCGGGGAATAATCTGAAGACATCCATTTTCAACGGTGGCTTCTGTGAGCGGAAACCAGACGGTGAGCATGTTGGTGTTGTCGGCTTCGGGAAGGACGACGCCATTGTCCTGATGCCAGGGGGTGGCGCCGACGGCAAAGCCGGCGACAAAGCCGGTGCGGGAGTCTATGGCGCCGTTTTGAATGACGTATTCGGGCGGCTTGATGCGGATGTGCTGGACGGGGTTGGAGTAGATTTCGGGGCCGACGAGGTCTTCGATGATGTCGAGGAGTTTTTCGTTGCGTAAGGTGTGGAAGACTTCGGGGCCAACCCAGATGGGCGAGTCTTCGCGGGTGCCGAGCTGGGGCAGGGAGCAGTCGAAGTATTGGGCGTGGACTTTGCCGCTGTCCTGGTAGACCTTCATCAGGCGTTTGCCGAAAGGGAGATGGTCGTAGGTCGAGGCAATTTCCCCGTTTTCGTAGAGCTCCCCGGCGAGTCGATCCAGGACGTCGGTGTATTCTTGTGTGACGGGCTGGAGGTCAGTCTGAGGGTCCAGGAGGCCTTTCAGGAGGAGGTAGCCTTCCTCTTCGAAGTGGGTGAGCTGGTCGGGTGTGAGTTTTTTCATCGCGGGCGTCTCCTTCCGGCACTGAGGCATGATCAGAAAGGGCGATTATTGAGAAGATAATGCGGGGATATAAAAAGCACAATAGAATCTGCGTTTTTTTATTCAAATTGCAACCGGGCATAGTGCATAAAGATGCCGCCTGCACCGATAATGCCGATGCGATACATATGTGCTCCTAGTTGAGGGCGTTCAGGATGTGGCTGACCACGGCTTTGGCCAGTTCGGCCGAGCCTTCCGGGGTGAAGTGTACGTTGGCAGGTCGCTGGATCTCGTCGATGCGTTCGAGGGCGTAGGTGTAGAGGTCGTTGATGGGGATTTTGTAGGTGTTCATGACCCTTTGAGCGATGAGGTTGTATTCGACTTCTTCGCCAGGTTTGCGATAGACAGCGTCTTTGGGAACGGGGGTGGTGGCACACCAGGTGAGTTTGGCACCGGTTTGTCGGAGGCGTTTGACCAGGAGGTTTAAGTTGGCTTCGTACCGGTCGATGGGGACCTGGTGGGTGCCCCCACCGGGGTTCTGGCGTTCGCCGTCTTCGTTCATCCAGACTATGTCGTGCAGGCCCCAGTTGAAGTGGATGACGTCCCAGGGGCTGTCGCCGAGCCAGTCGTCTATTTGTTCTATCCCCCGGCTGGAGGGTCCGCAATTGGTGGGCGGGCGGTGGATGTTGGCTTTGCCCTGGAGCTGGTCGCGAACGGCCAGGGTATAGCCGATGGAAATGGAATCTCCGAGGAGCAGGACCCGGGGCAGGCCGGGGGTATCTTCGACGGGTTGGAAAGCGGGGTTGGGTTGATTTGCCATGTGTTTATCCCTCTTTTTGTGTGATGTCCAGGTCCCAGGCTTGCCAGTAGTATTTGACGGGGTCGTTTTTGGACCAGTCGGTATAGATCTCTTCCCAGGTTTGCCAGCCCATATGGGGCTGGAGGGAGTCTTCGCGGACCGGATGGCTTTGGGGTTGATAGCGGTAGTCGCAGGAGAGGCGGAGGCGGTTTTTGGATAGATTGTCGCGGCCCTGGTGAATGGTGAGGCTGTGCAGAATCAGGACGTCGCCGCAATCGAAGTCGCCACCGACCCAGCGGGTGTTGTCGCCCGGGTCGACGGCGCGGCCCCCGGCACCTTCTGCGGCGTGCACATCCAGGTTGCCCAACCGGTGGGTGCCCGGCGCACAGGCCAGGCTGCCCAGTTCGGTGGGGCAGTCGCCCAGGGGGAACCAGACGGTCCAGGTGGTTTTGGTGCCGCCGATGTAGAAATTGTCTTGATGAGGGGGGGTGGAAAAGCGTTGGCTGTTGGGGAACATGGCGCGGAGGATGTTTCGGGAATGGGGCAGGACGGGTTCGCCGAAGAGGGTTTCGAGCATGTGGATGATGGCAGGGTTCAGGGACAGGGCGTGGAAGTCACGGCATTTTTGGACATCGCAGTAGAAGGCCTGCCAGCG
>JAPUJS010000466.1 GCA_027296045.1 bacterium
GCCCCCCCCAGGGCGTCTAGATTCTCCACATTTTTATCCAGGATCTGAGTGACTCGGTTGCCGGTATTGTCCAGGCTCAGGGTGGTGCGCACAAAGCTGCTGTCGGTAAGCGGTTTTGCGCGAAGGTGGGCCGTGGCCAGCACATGCTGGCCGTTAAATTTGGTCAGGCCCGTGATGGGGTCGTGAAAAATAAAGTCGAGGCGAAGTTTGCCGTTTTGCAGGTAGGCACGCTGGTCGACGTGAATGGGGTCGACTCCGGTGCGGGTGATGTCTTCCAGGGTAAAGGGTTGAATTCCGTCCTTTGTCAGGTCCTTATCGATGGCCTCGAACAGGTTGGGGTCGGCGGTCAGAAAGATGTTGACGGTCCCAACAGTTTTCCCCAGGAGGGTGTCGGGGATGATGGGATAGTGGAGGACTTCGTTTTCGACAACCGTAATTTCTTTGGGGACAAAAAACCGCGGCACCGAAGGGGGATTGGTCGGAACGGTCCCGGTAAAGGTGATGGTCCCGGGTGCCCGGACGGCCGGTGAGAAGGCGCTGAAATCGCCTGCGGTTCCACCCAGGTCCCCAACGGTTTGGTCGCGGCCTCCGTCGATGGCCAGATAAACAAAATAGGTTTCGCCCACGCCCAGGTTGGTCTGCAGGGCCAGATCGCCCGACGACCCGCCCCGATTTAGATTGTTGCGTATGCGATGGCCAATGATCACGAAGGTGGTGTCTACCCCTTCGTTCAGTTCGATTTCTTCTGTCAGCCCGCCGTCCCCCGAATTTCCCAGCCAGGATCGGTGCACATTGAGGGCATTTGTCAATGTTCCCCAGGTGGTGACTTCGCCGAAGTCGGCCGAAGTGAGCAAGATCCGGATGTTGGGTGAATCGCTTCGCGAGTTGGAGGCGATCCGCCCTCTTCCGACTGGATTGGCCGACTTTCCACCTGTTTCCGCATTGTCCACATCGACGGCTTCCCAGGAAATGAGGACCGGCTCATTCATGCTCACCGTCAGGTCTTGAGCCGGGTCAATCGGCCGGATGTAGGGGGGATGCTGGAATTGAAGGGCGCCGACGTCGGTGAAGGAAACTAAGCGCTCGGTGCCACCGGGTTTGGCCTCCTTTAAAAGGGCGTAGAGATAATATCGGACACCGGTCATGGGGATGGTTTGTTCGGGAGACACATAGGTCCAGAGATCCCAGGCGAAGTTGTTGTCGAAAAGTTCGTCTCCATCTTCTTCGATCCCGGCCTCAATCAGATGGGTGTCTTCGACTCCGACGGTGGCAAGCAAATCCTGGCCGTTTGAATTTCCCGAGGTATAAGCTACACTTTTTCTGGAGTCTCGAAAATCCGACCGGGTGCTGAAATACAGGTCGATGGTGGCGCTGTCGTCTTCGTCCAGGTCGCCTTCCCGGCCCAGGGTTCCGCCCCAAAAGATGTTGACATAGCGCTGGGCGGGGCCAGAAAGCAGGTCTTTGCCGTCAAGATCGGTCATCATTTGCGACACATCGATGCCGGTAATGACGTCCAGGTCGCCGTCACCATCGAAGTCGTTGATGGAGAAGGCGTCTACCATTAATAGCGGAGAATGTTTGATGGTGATTTTTGCAGGTGTGGGATTGGATATAAAGGGGTCGTTTAAAACGGGGACAACGACCCGGTGGGCTGCATCCCCATCGGTGGCGACAAAATAGGCGAAATATTCCCCTTCAGGAAAGACCGAGGTAGCCAGCCCGGTGGTCTGATCTCGAAGGATGGGCGAAAAGGAGAAGACCTGGTTGTTGACTGTCAAGGTATCGGAGCCGGGAATGAGAATGGCATCCCCAAGGGTGGAGATGCCGCCACCCAAATCGGCTTCGGTCAGGCCGCCTGTTGTGGACAGGAAGATGCCCATCTGGAAATTTTGGCTGTTGTCCGTGTCTTCCACAAAAAAGAGGAAATCGAAGGAAGAAATCGGATCCGGAAGTCTGCCGTTGTTCAGGGTGGGAAGAGCGCTGCCTTTGTTGAAGAAGGAACCCGAATCTACAACAATGTCCCGGTTGTCTTTCCGGTTTTCATCCACACTGGCCATGCCGGAGATATCGCTGGGAATCTGGATGACACCGGTGGTATTGAAGTCGTCTCCGCCATCGTCGTCATAATCCCATCCCACGGCGATGAATTCGGGCGGATGGCTGATCAGGAGGGGACCGCTGCGGCCCAGGAAGGCTCGACCGGAGAAAGCGCCCAAGGAAGTGTTGTCAAAGCCCTTTTTGGCGTTGCCCCCGTTTTGAAGGCGGGTTGGGAAGCGGCCTGTGGCCGGATCGGCCAGGACATAAATATAGAAAGTTCTTTCGGTGGCCAATTCCCCAACGGCAGCCAGGCCCTCCAGGCTATCGGCAAAGGTGAATGTGTAATCTTCTCGAATGAAGGTCCGGGGCACGATCCGGGGAATCTGTCGGCTGCTGCGAATGGGGGGCACATCCTGGGCGGAGAAGAAGCCCAGGGGATCTCCGGCCACGTAGCGCACCAAAGTGGAGTCTTCCGAGGCGATAAAGGAATAGAGGACATCGGTTTTGCTGTCTGTAATACCCTGGGAGGCCGACAGACCGGACAAGCCTGTGTGACTGAGATCGGGCAGGGCGTTGGGGAATTCCAGTTTAAACAAACGTCCCCCTCCGATGGTTGTATCGCCCGATACGGAATCGGGCGAGGTGAAAGAGACAAGCCGGATCAGCTTGTTCTGGTGCTTGGAGACTGGAACGGCGGCCGCGCTTTGATTGGTTCCCAGGGCAAAATTGAAGGCGTAGACCGTGTCGGCGGCCCCACCCTGAGCGATGCCGGCAAAACTGGTCGGGGTGGTGATGTCAAATTCAACGGTGAGGATCTGGTTGGATGCTGTGCCGGTTAATCCGAAGGCGAGTTGATCGGTCGCCGGGGATCCGGAAAAGAAGGCGGAGAGCGTGGCAAGGTTGGAGGTCGCCGTGACCGAATTGGCCACAAAGGTGAACTCGGATGGAAGGGTAATGGTAAAGGCCCTGCTCTGGGAAACAGCCGCTACGCCCAGTTGGATGTTGAAGCGCTGGTGGAATTGGTCCCCCGATCCGGATTCGATGCCGTTGGGCACCTGATTGGGGATCAGGGTGATGATCTGGGGATGTGCGATTTGTGGCATGGCAAAAATGGTCGCAAATCCCAAAAAGAAAAAAAGATGGAAAAATGGGCGTTTCATGGCAAGCATGCGGGAGAAATTCGAATAAGGTGAACAATAAGTGATTATTTTTATAATATTTACGATTGATAGGGGGGTTTTAAGCAAACTCCCCCTTATCTATAATCGGCAGGTATGGATTGAGTCTTTAGCTTTTTTTTAATTTTTTTTGAAAAAAAGGAGCGGAATCGTGTGTGCGGCAGATGGTCACTGAGGGGCCGGGCAAGAATCGCGCAGAGTTGCTTACGACGTGCATCCAGGTTTTGCCAGGCAAGGTGGAGGGGATGATTGGTATTTGTGGAGGCATCCAAAAGACGGGAAGCGGCCAGAATGTGGAATACGATGTGATGGCCGTCCAGCCAGTGCAAAATCTGGTCAGGAGATTGTGTGCGGTAGGCGGCGGCACGGACGGCATATTGTTTTGCCATTTTTGGTGTGAGCAGACTTTTGAAATTTCCCTGACGATGGCCTGCACCGATCCCGGTTGTGTATTGTACGAGTCTGCGCTCGGACCAGTCCCAGCCGAGTTTGGCACATTCCAGAAAGAAGACCCGATCGTGTTGGGGGCCGATCACAATGTTCCTGGCATTGTAGTCGGTGGGACCGAGGGTGGGAGGGATATTGCTGAGCATCTGGCACAGTTCGAGAAAGAGCTCCTGGAGGGGAGACGGCTCGGGCGGTGAGGGCGGGTTCAG
>JAPUJS010000467.1 GCA_027296045.1 bacterium
CAATCCCATCGCCGTCGCCTTTTCCGAATCCGGCAGCCGGGCAATCGCCAGCCCCATTAAAATCGGATACGCCATCCCGCGGCCAAATCCGGACACCGTCTGCGTCACATAAAGCAACCCCATGTCCTGAATCCACGGCAAAATCGCCGTTGAACCGGCCATCATCAAATAGCTCAATACCACCGTCCGCCTCGCCCCCAACCGCGGTGCCACCACCGTGCCGGCCAACAGGGTGGCAGCAGCACTTGCCAGCATGCTCAACATCGACATCGTCCCCAGTTGCGCTTTGTTCGCTCCAATGCCCACTGCATAGGTGGGCACAAAACCAAAAAGCGTCGCAAAGGTATTATACTGCCCGAGGGCCGACACCAGAGAGGCAAACACCAACTCCCGATACTGCACCACCGACCGAATCCGTTCCAGCGGCGGCTGAAGCGGAACCCTAACATGGGATTTCTCATAAACCCACGCCACACCCAGAACACCCAGAACACCTACACCCGCCGAAGCCCAGAAAGGTGCCAACCACCCATACTGTTCGGCCAACAAACCACCCACATAGGACGATCCCATCACTGACAAGGTCGTGCAAAACGAAATATAACTCATCGCCCGGGTCGTATCTCGGGGCGGAAAATAACTGGCAAACAGCACCGTAAACGCCACCCACGCACACGCCGAAATCCCCGTAATGAACCGTGCCCCCACCATCCACCACGGATCCGGCGACAAAATAAACCCGATACTCGACACCACACTCGCCACAAATCCCAGCACCAAAAACGGCTTCCGTCTCCCCAACCGATCCGACCACAAGCCCACCGGCATACGCAATAACAACTGCGCCAACCCATAGGCACTCACCACCAGCCCCACCATCTCCAGCGATCCCCCCTTGTATTCCACATAGGGCGACATCACCGGGACGTAGAGATACAACGTGATCCAGTATAAAGAGGTGATCAGAAAAAAAGCCGTTCGAGTACCCTTTGGAGGGGCCTCCCACGGCTCCTGTTTTGAAATGGATGGTTCTGAAATCTTACTCATTCAAATCTTCAATGTTCAAGTATGTAGGAGACCAAAATGCATTGGGCGCGTCAGCAAGGATCGCAAGAGATGTAATCGCTGACAAATCCCCCTTGTGTTCCCCCTTTGAAAAAGGGGGAAAATCGCTCAGCCGTTATCCGCCCATTGCGTTAAGCTCATCTTCGGTTCCTGTAAGGATTTAATTTCTCGCAAAAGCCTTCCAGCTTGCCTCCACAGTGTCCGCCTGGACCTTCCCGCAATACACCAGCACCCGATGTCGATACGTCACCGCTTCACCCCGTCCAAGGGTCCACGCTCCCGCAATACACCGACTCGGCGCAATCCCCAGTTGTCCGTCCACACGCCAGGGCGCCGGATGTTCCGGATTGCCCGGATGATCCATCATCGCCATCCCTGCCCAGTCGCTGCGCCCCTCAATCGGCATCGCCACCGCCACCCATCGGGCACGCTGTCCTTCTGCCTCCTCACGCCCTTGCCCCTCGCTGTTCACTCCTTCCCCGCCAACATCCTTGCGATATGGCATCCGCAAAAATAGCCCGCCATACCCATACTCCCCGAACGTCAAATCCGTCCTCCCTTCAAGCGTCCAATCCACATCCAGTTCATAACGTTCTCCCAAATCCACAAACCGCCACGCCTGCGTCTCTTTGAACATCGCCTCTCCCGAAGGCGACCGCCACTCACTCACCACCGTCCACGATGCCCGGTTCCCATCCACCTTCGCTTCTGAAAGCGCCTCCGGATGAAATGTTCCATCCGTCTCGTTCCCGCGTATCCCTTCCTCCCAGAACCCCACCCCATTCACATCGTTCAACCCCACATAAAGCCCATGTTGCCACAGGTGATGCGGCGGCTCATTTTCCGTCAATACCCCCACGCCATCGGGTGCCACAATCGGATGGATAAAGGGCCGCTTATCCACCTCTGCGTGCTGCACCAGAATCGGTTCCTCACCACCGGTTCTATAAATCTCAATTTGCCGTTCGGTAGGTGTAACTTGAAGTGTGGTACACATCCTGTATCTGCCTTTCTCAATACCCTTCCAAATGGGCCCGCTCGTGCTGTTTCCACAAAGAACGCAGTTGCTCGGTAGGCAAATCATCTCCCAGTCGCGTTCTGAGTCCGTCCAACTGCCCATGAAGCGCCATCTGCGCCACAACAACCTCGCGATCTCGATCGTCGTTCACATAGATCGGATCCCTCAATACCCCGTTCAACCGCTTCCCGATTTTCACCGCCTGATCCAGCAAACGTTCCAGGTCTTCTCCAGACAGTGCCTGACTCAGCTTGTCGACACCTTCCGGCGCTAGCTTACCTGCTACGCCCGCATCCTGAAGCACGCCATCCACTGCCTCTGGATCCAACGCTACGACTGGACAACGCACCGCTTCAAACCCTGAAATCAATGCAGAGATTTTTAAAACCTCTTTGAGCCAAAATTCTACCTTTTCGCGCAACACACAATCCTTTCTGTTCAATGTCCACTTTCTTCCAGCGCGCGGGAGAGCAAATCAGAAAATCCCAGACGGTCTGCCCATTGTCGAATATATGTTAAATCCAACCGATCATCCTGAACTTTTAAGACACCCATAATATCCCGCCATTGACGGTCTGAAACGCCACCCACTCGGCGATACCAGTCCAGCTTTTGAAGAATCACATCTTCCGGCGTGGCCATATAAAGATTTCGCTCCGGATCGTCTGTAATGACCATCAACTGTCGTCTTCGCATCTCCTCCCGGTCCATGGGACGGTCACCGGTCACAAAAAGGTCGATCTTCAACATCGTTTCCAGATGAATCACATTGAACGACCCACGCCGATCTACCGCTTCTCGAACATCGACTTCGTCAATATAAAAAACAGGCTGCATAGCCGATACAAACTTTGGGATTTTCTTAGATCCCAAATCAACGACCAGATCCACATCCTCTGTTGTCCGTGATTCTCCATAATAAGAACTGGCAACCGAACCCCCCACAAGATAAGGGATGTCCAGCACGTCTAGACTCTCGACTACTTTCATAACAACTGGAATCGGATCGGTATTCAAATCAGTATCCTTCCACTTCCGGATCCCATCCAAAAACTTTCACCATGGTCTCTCGACCCAATCGTAAAGCCGCAAGTCGGAGTTGAAGTTCCCGCTCCGTCGCCTGTGGATATCGCTGTCGAATCCCTGCCAGAGCAATCCGAGCACTTGCCTGGCACAGGTCTGAAATCCGTCGCATTTTTTCCGCCGGGGTCATCCGTCGATACGCCTCGATCTGCATCCTTTCCACCCTATACGACGTGTCCGACGATTGCGTCCGATATCCAGGTGGCGCATCCTGATCCGGGTCCGGGTAACCAGCTGTTTTCAGAACCATATTCCGAATATCCTCATACAACAGATGATCCAGATTGGCCCTGTAATAAAGCCGGTTGCTATCTCGATAAGCCTTCACAAGATCCAGGCGTTCCAATTTTTGAAGCTCCTGCCGAACCGTCCCGATTGCCAACCCCGACCGCCGCTGGATTTCACGACAATGCAACTCGTTTCGAGCCGGCCCGAACAACAATCTGAAAATCGCCGCCCGGGTTTTGGAAGAGAGGATTTGTTCGAGTATGTGCACAAGGACCTTTTTATTGTTCGGTTAAACCATTCAATTCAATATACTCCATCTTTTGATACTCAACAATTTTAAAAATGGCTGAAAGCTCTAAATGCATTGGGCGCGTCAGCAAGGATCGTAAGAGATGTAATCGCTGACAAATCCCCCTTGTGTTCCCCCTTTGGGAAAGGGGGAAAATCGCTTTTAGTGGGCAAAGGACCGATTTCAAAATGCGATATTTTTTTTGATCGGGTACTTAAAACTTCACACTCTATATAGCTCTGTTACTTGGGACCGATGATGCTCTCCTTTTGCGACATTAAGCTAAAAAAATCGGCGGTCCCTTTCTGAGACCACCGACTCAACCGTTGCCTATCCAATCCAAAACGCTCACACCTCGGCCCATTTTATGCCTGTGCAAGCCCTTCCACAATGTCCGACGGCATACGGGCTGCGCGAGGAACACGTCCACGATGGCTTCTATAACTGCCTCGCGAGGAACA
>JAPUJS010000468.1 GCA_027296045.1 bacterium
CGGCAGCCAGCGTGGCCTGGATCAGCGCAGTGGTGTTTTCGTTGATCTTGATGGTGCCAGCTATATGGATTCGAGAGCGTTCTGAATACCAACGTCGGAGGCCTTCGAAACCGTTTCAGGCTATAAAGGATGTGTATCAAAATCACCATGCCCGGTTGTTGCTGTTTGTTTTTTTTATTGAGCATCACGGTTTTGCAGTTATGGGCATTATCTCTCCTTACATGGCGCTCTATGTTCTCAAACGGCCCGATCTTATCGGTCTTTTACCCACCCTTTTTGTTCTGCCGTCGATTCTGTCGGTGCCGCTGTGGGTGTGGTTTTCACGTCGATTTGGCAAGCGCAATACCTGGCTGTTTTCGATGGTTGCTATCGCGTGCGCCTACGGTCCGATGATTTTTGTTCAGGAGGGGAGTGAGGTGCTGTTAGGTGTTCTTTTGGTGTTGGCAGGTCTTGCGGCTGGATGCGGCGGCCCTATTGGCCAATCCCTTCTCGTAGATATTATGGATTATGACCAATATACAACTGGGGAACGCAAAGAGGGTGCTTATTCTGCTGCATTGGGCTTTGTCACTAAGTTGGCCAACGTTCTGGTCGCCTTGCTTGTAGGTGTCGCTTTGCAGGTGGCAGGATTTGAACCCAATGTCGAGCAAACCGATACGGTTAAACTTACGATACGGACTCTGCAAGCACTTCTCCCATTTACCATGTTTACAATCGGCTTCATACTCTTCCGGAATTTTTCGCTCGATGAAAAAACCTATATGGAAATACGTGCCGAACTCGATCAGCGGGATAAGCAAAGAGAGGAACGGAGGACGGAGGACGGAGGGAACGCGAGCTTGAAGTAGACTACTGTAAGCTTGAGGAGAAACATCTATGCAGCAATCAACCCCACCGGCGATGCCCGGCTTACCCATCATTGGCAACATGCTGGAGTTTTATAAAGACCGATCTGGTCTCTTGCGCCGCGGATATGAGGCGCTTGGATCCGTCTTTAGCATCCGTTTGGGTCCAAAACGTGTTGCGGTGCTCATTGGGTCCGATTACCACCAATTATTCTTTGGAGAAACAGATCACAAGCTATCGGCGCAGCCGGTCTATCAGTTTCTCGTGCCGATGCTCGGTGAGCCAGTTGGCACAGCTGCAGATCCTGAAATCTGCTCGGAGCATCGTCTGATTTTTGCCGAATTGTTCAAAAGTGAAAAGATGGCAGATCATGTTCAGGTCATGTCGCAAGAAGTGCAAACCTGGCTTGATACGCTGGGAGAAAGCGGCCGTTTTGAACTGGTAGAGACCTTTGAACGCGTGACAAAACACATCGCCGGACATGCTTTTATGGGGCACGCGTTTCGCCACCGCATGGGAGACGAGTTCTGGCAACTGTTTCGAGACTTATGTGCCGCAATCAATCCGCTTCTGCCACCCTATCTCCCACTTCCAAGCTTTATCCGGCGCGACCGGGCCAAACGCAAACTGCATAAGATGCTGGGCCCATTGATTGCCGAACGCCGTGCCAATCCGGGAAGCCACAAAGATTTTCTGCAAACACTCATCGAGGCCAAACAGACCGATGGTCGTCCTTTAAAGGATATAACAATTATCAGCATCGTGATCTTGCTGATTTTTGCCGGCAATCAAACCACGTCTAACCAGGCAAGTTGGGCCTTAATCCAATTGCTGCAAAATCCCAATTACCTCCAGAGCGTGCTGGCAGAACAAAAAAACGTGTTGTCACCCGGTCAACAGCCCACCCTGGGTACGCTTCGACAACTACAGCACATTAGCTGGGCATTAAAAGAGACCGAGCGCCTGCATCCAGTGCCAGATATACTCCTGCGCTACAATACGAAAGCCTATGAGGCCGGAGAATATCATATTCCTGCAGGCTGGCTGACATTGGTTTCACCACCGATCGCACACCAGTTGCCAGAGATTTTTCAAGACCCCCAGTGTTATGACCCTTTGCGCTTTGCACCCGGGCGTGAGGAAGACCGGCAGCATCCTTTTGCACTCATGGGCTTTGGGGGAGGGGCACACAAGTGTATGGGAATGAATTTTGCCTTAAATACCATGACGGTCACCATTGCTATGCTTTTGCAACAATATCACTTGGAACTGCTCACGCCCAATCCCCAACCTTCACCTGCACGGATGCTCGCGACCCGTCCTGGCGCTTGCTGGATCGGCTATCGGCGCAGGGCCACAGGCGATCCTGTCGCGCCAGTGCACACACCGGCTATAGAAACGTGTCCGCATAAGCGACCTTAACACAACACGATTCTCAGTGTTTTCTTCGATAGCGAAGCAAACACGGCTGGCGGGGGCCGACGACGAGGGTTGTATAGTCCGGCTGATAGGAGGCATCGATCAGCTCAAAATCAAAGTCGCGGAACAACACACTCCAAATGACTTTGATTTGCAGGTAAGCAAAATGGAATCCTAGACATCGGTGTTTTCCACCCCCAAAGCCAATGAGCGAATGCGGTTGTTTCTGGTCTTCCTCTCTGCCTGGACCGAACCGGTCGGGATTGTACCGGTCGGGATCGGAAAACACCTCTGGAATGCGGTGCGAGACGGCGGGTGAAACCATCACCAGATCACCGGTCGGCAGGATATAGTCGCCGTATTCGAAATCTTTGAGGATCTTGCGCATTAAGATAATGAGCGGTGGATACATCCGTTCTGCTTCCTTGATGGCATGTTCCAGATTGACCAGGCGGCAGATCGCATCGTAGGTTAATGCTTCCTTCCCACCGCAAACCTCTTTTTGTTCTTGCAGAATGGGCGAAAGATATTGGGGATGCTGAAGCAGTAAGATGCCTGTCCAGGCGGCCATCACGGCACTGGTGTGATGGCCGGCAAAGACCAGTGTGAGCAGCAGGCCGGTGATCTCATCGTCGGTGAGTGAGGTGCCGTTTGCATAGCGGGCCTCCATAAAAATCTGTAGAAAATCGTCGGCGCGTCTGCCCTGTGCCCGTCTGTCGGCGATAATTTGTGAGAAGAGTTCCCCCATTCGTGACCGGGCGCGATCCCGACGGCGAAAGGCGGGGATGGGCAAATATGGCAAAAAGAATGCGATGGGCGTAAGCGCCTGTTCCAGGTCGTGAAAGAGGTGAATGAACTCATCGGTGACCTGTGTGCGAAACTCCCAACCGAGCAGACACCGGCTGGCGATAAAGGTGGTCAAGGCCTGGGTTGTTTTGAGGATATCGACTTCCCCTTCGTCACCCCAGGTTGCGAAGTACTGTTCCGCTTCATCCTGAATCTGACCGACGTATTTGTGCATGCTATGGGTGCGCAGTGCAGGCATCACAAAGCCGAGCTGTTCATCCATGACATCGGGTTCTGCATCATAGGCAATGCCTTTGCCGAATACAGGAACCGTAAACTGGTAGGCTTCTCTGGGGCTAAACTGATCTTCGCTTGACATAAAAAACGCCCGGTTCGCCTGGGGGCCTGTCAAAATCGTTGCCCGGTTTCCCAGGAGTCTAACGGAATAACAGTCACCCAATTGTTCATATCCACGTTTCAAAAGCGCGACTGGATTTTGCCGAAAGCCCATGATGTGTCCTACATACGGCAGTCCGCCCGGCATCATCGGCGGGAGGTGTTTTAAACGAGCAGGGTGTTGCGTATCTGGGGAAGTTGCTGTCATGATGATTTCCTTGATTGCATAAAAGCGTTTGTCAACATACAAGAATCATGGCCTATGGTTTCGCAAAAGATATGCCAGTATCCTTACCAAGTGTTCACACTACGGTGTTTGCCTCTTAAGCAGCTAATCACATCCGACAACACGACCGTGTTCCCATGTAGGAGAATAAAATGATGACCGAATCCGAACAACCCGCGGAGGAAGCACCGGAACCCAGGTTGAACTTTGTCTCGTTTCTGAGATACACCATGGGGCTGCTCCGTCCCTATTGGGGAAGGTGCATGGTCATTGTTCTCTCCATGCTGATCCAAGCGGTGTTTTTTCTCGCGCAACCCATCAGTTTTCAATACATCTTAGACCAGGTGATCCCTCAGCAGGACTATCGGCTTCTATTTCTTATTTTAGGTGGATTAGGGGCAGGCTTTGTGTTGGTTATGGTCTTCGAGCTTATTTCAGGGTATATCGCGGCAGGATTAGGGGCTCGCATCCTGAATACGCTTCGGCTTCAGATGTTCGATCATCTGCAACGGCTCTCCATGAGATTTTACGGGCGCAGCCAGGTGAGCGACATTATGGCGCGATTCACCATCGACCTGGGCGCGCTTGACCGGGCGGTATCCGTCACGCTTTTCCAGTTCTATAGCCAATTTATGCTGAGTATAACGAGCCTGGGACTTCTCTTTTTTATCGAATGGCGGCTTGCACTGGTCACCCTGATTACGTTCCCTCTGAGCAGCGTGGGGCCGAAGCTTTTTGGCGCCAAGGCTGGTCAACTGAGTTCTAAGCGCAAGGAACAGGAAGCTGAGGCAACCGGCGTGGTGCAGGAGAATATTGCAACCCAGAAAGCGGTTCAGATTCTCGACCTGCATGGGGTCTATCGCAGTATGTTCCGCACAAAACTCGACCAGCTCTTTGATATCACCGTGGGCGCGAATCTGTACAGTGGTCTTGTCGAAAAAACATCCGGAATGAGTCTTTTGCTCAGCAGTTTGATTGTCACGGGTGTGGGCGCTTACCTGTGTATGGCGGGATTTCTGACGCTCGGCGGATTCATCGCGTTTATGATGGTCATGGGCAATGTGGCAAGAGGGGCTATGGCCATCACCAGGCTTGTCCCCGATCTGATCAACGCCTCGGCCGGTGCGGGACGGATTGTGGATTTACTCGATGAAGTCCCCGAAATTACCGATGCACCTGACGCGATTGCAATGCCTGTTTTTTCAAAGGAAATCCGTTTTGAAGGGGTTTCCTTCGGATATACCGACGATGCGCTGACGTTGAAAGACGTCCATCTGACGATTCAGGCCAAAAAGTCGGCTGCATTTGTAGGACGGAGCGGGTCGGGAAAGAGCACCATCCTAAATCTGATGACCCGATTTTATGATGCCGGTCAGGGGCAAATTGCTATCGATGGTCATAATATCAAGCAGCTTACCCGTACATCGCTGCATCATCAAATCGGTGTGGTTTTTCAGGATATTATGCTCTTCAATACGACCGTTCGGGAGAACATCCGTATGGGCCTGCTCGATGCGACGGACGACGCGATCGAGCAGGCGGCCAAAGCCGCCGAAATGCATGATCTTATCCTGTCATTACCTCAAGGCTATGACACCGAGATCGGGGAAGGAGGCGGACGGCTGTCGGGCGGCCAGCGACAGCGTCTTGTGCTGGCACGCGCCCTGCTTCGGGCACCCTCGATTCTGATTTTAGATGAGGCGACGTCGGCACTCGATCCGGCCACAGAAGCGGCGGTGAACGAGACGCTTCAGCATCTGGCCAGAGATCGCACGATCATCTCGATTACCCATCGGCTGGCCTCCGTCGTAGAGATGGACTCCATTTTCGTACTGGACGATGGACGGGTGGTAGAGCAGGGCAGTCATGAGGAACTGCTGGCACAGAACGGGCTGTATAAAGAGATGTGGGACAAGCAGAGCGGCTTTACGTTGAGTGAAGACGGGGGACATGCAGAAGTAGAAGTAGAACGTTTGCGCAGCTTGCCGATTTTAGAAAAACTGGATGACAGACTGCTCTCGGAGATCGCTGAGCTCTTTGTAACAGAGCAGTATACCGAAGATCGGGCGGTGATACAGCAGGGTGATCCGGGCGACCGCTTTTATATTATTGTGCGCGGCAGGGTGGCTGTCTCACAGACCGATGATATGGGTAACGAACGGTTGCTCGGCGTGCAGGAAGTGGGGGATCATTTCGGTGAGATCGCGCTTCTGGCCAATGTACCGCGCACGGCGACTGTGCGAACGCTTACCCCCTGTATCTTGCTCACCCTGCAACGGCAGCCCTTTGCCTACCTCCTCGAACAATCGCCCCAGGTGCGGGAGATGCTGGAGCAGGATTATCAGGAACGAATTTCCCGATGAGAGACGATGCGGGTTTGCAGGTTTCCCTGTTTGAATTCGCAACGACGAACGGTTATGGCGAAAACGACAAGGGCAGGCTCTTTAACTCCCGTATCACAACCGTTTCCTGCCATTCCAGGTGCTCGGTCTGAAGCTCAATATGTGACAGGCGCCGAAGGAGGGTTTTGAATGCAATCTGGAGTTCGACGTGGGCTAAAGCATAGCCCAAACAGGTGTGAATCCCGTGGCCGAATGCCAGATGGGCATTGGGGTGACGGGCAAGATCAAGCCGGTCGGGATCAGGAAACTGCTCCGGGTCCCGATTGACCGCCCCCACCCAGACATTGACACGTTCGCCTCTGCGGATCGTTTTATCGGCGAGGTCGACATCCTCAAATGCCACGCGGTGTGTCATTTGAACCGGAGATTCGTAGCGCAGGAGTTCTTCCACAGCGCTGCGATAGAGTGTGGAATCGGCCCTGAGTTTTTCCAGTTGGTCCGGATGTCGCAGTAATGTGAGCATTCCTGTCCCGATCAGGGTTGCGGTGGTTTCGCCGCCTGCCATGACCATTATTGCGCAATTTGCCAGTATTTCTTCTTCATTCAAAATGTCGCCCTGTTTTTCGGCCTCAACAAGTGTGCTGATCAGATCCTCGTTGGGTTGGCGACGTCTTTCGTCGACCAGTTTCCGGAAATACTCGTAGAGTTCCAGCACCGTCTGGGTTCCCTGCACGAAATCAGCACCTGTGGGCGCCAGATCGACAGCCCGCAGTATGGAGGCGGACCATTCACATAACTGAGGGCACATGTCTAACGGCACACCCAGGATCCTGGCCATGACGGCCATGGGTACGGGTTTTGCAAAATCAGCCATAAAATCCATTTTGCCGGCAGGCTGTACCGTATCCAGCAAATCGTTTACAATACCTTCAATGTGGGGATGTAGTGTTTCGAGATACTTCCGGGTGAATTTCCCCTGAAACACCTTTTGCAATCGGGTATGCTTCGGTGGATCGTACATGGGCAACCAATAGCTGAGCATCCGGAACAGGGGCTGGAAGGCTTCCGGGATCGGCGCCAGTTGTTCCGGCGATAGAATGCTCGAAACATCACGGCCAAAACGTCGATCCTTCAGAACAACCATCGCATCTACGTAGCGGGTCAGGTCCCAACTGTATACGCCGGAAGCCTCCCGCCCTCTCCAGTGCACGGGATCTGCGGCCCGTTGCCGGTGGTAGTAAGGATAAGGATTGGCGCGAAATTCCGGCGTAAACGGATTGAATGATTTTATGGGCGTCTCGACAGGATCGTCGCTCTCGTTGAGCGCAATGTCTGTATTTGAAGCGGACATCTTATACTATTCCCTCTGGATAAGATCCAAAAAATTAAGAGCAAGACCGACGACATCTAGGGTGAAGGTGTTCGCTTCCCCATGGATGCGTTCCCTCTTTCGGGTGATGGGATATGACGATTTATATTTGACATGGTTGCAGAGCAAAGAGCCGGTTGTATCCGGCTTAACGATACCTGTTGGCCCGCACTAATTTCAGCGGGTAAAAGGTCTCTCGCCAATAGATCCCACCAGCCCATAGTATTGTAATAGCGGATCGCCAGTGAGCCCATAAAAAAAGAAAGATTGAAACCGGAAAAGAAAGCGTCTGTTTCCAGCCCAACCCTCTCTGAATACCCATGAAACCCCAGGTGTATTGTATGATGCAGACCGCCGCGACATAACCCCAGAAACGAAGGTCATGGAAAAATAACAGGCCGATGTAAGGGAGTAGAGATATGCCCAGAAAAAAGGTTGTAAAACAGATCAGTTTTACAATGGAATAGTTCATAGATCCAAAGGTATGCGTTTCTTGTGCCTTTGCAATATCCCAGACGCTATCGGGCCATCGATAACTTGCCAGGTCCCAACTGACAAGAAAATCCTGGTGGTATCCCGACATCTTCATCAGTTTCCCGAGTTTGAAATCATCTAATATATCAAAACGAATTGACGTGTGACCTCCGGCGGTCAGATAAGAGGCTTTTTTGACAAGGTTAAATTGTCCTATGCCTATATAAAAGCGTTTACTATTTGTAGACACCTTCAGGGGGTTGATAAACATAAGCATCATGAACATCTGGGCAAGCATCATTGCACCGCTCCAATAACCGGAGGTGATCCGCTTGACCAGAAGACAGAGATGATCCACAGCATGGTTCAGTGTATAAGACAAAGCCAGACGGAGCGTCTCTTTTTCGAATACGACATCCGCGTCGGTAAATAGAATATAGGTCCCCCGGGCTTTTTGAGACGCAAGATGTAGGGCATGATTTTTCCCCACCCAGCCTTCAGGAAGTTCGTTCACATGGATGATCTTTAAACGGGCATTCCGGTCTGCCAGCCGATCCATAATAGAACCCGTCTGATCCGACGACCGATCGTTTACGGCGATGATTTCGAAATCTGGATAATCCAGATTGAGAAGAGAATGGAGACATGGCTCTATGGCCTTCTCTTCATCCCGCGCAGGTACGATGATCGACACAGAGGGGTATGTCGATTCCGGCTTCAGCGGATCTGCCAAAAGCGAGAGATGTCGTCTTTTTACGAAGGTTAAAATGGGCATTATACCTCTTAACCAGAGCAAAAATAACATCCAGCCTGCCCCCAGCCCTAACCACCAGGTTATGGAGAAATTGTCAAAGAGTGTGGTTGGCAGGCTCATCATATCCCTGTTGCATCATCAGAAATGGTCCAGACCGGCATAGGAATGTTTTGATTCCGTGGTTACTTTGAACGGGCTAATATATAACAGATATAAAATCAAATGCAAGTGTCTCAAATTGTCATGATACATTTCTACAGAATCTGAATTTATAACTCACCCATGCACTGCACACGTGCAAGGGCCCAGAGTGGGAAATATCGGCGGTAGTTGTCGTAATTGATGAGAATCGTCTTGTTAAATACGCCGGTCATAGCTTCGGGTGGCCAGTCGCCATCCGCTTGCTGCCGTTGTATGAGAAGCTGTGCAGCCTGCTGTGCCTGAGGTGAATTGGCATAACCGGCGTGGGTCAGCGTTAGCAATGCCCAGGCGGTTTGGACGACCTGGCTCTGCGGATGTGGCACATATCGGTGTTCGGTGCACGAGCGATAGTGCTCGCCCCATCCACCGTCCGGATTTTGGTGCGCCATTAGGAATTCACAGGCCTTCTGAATGGCCGGATCTTTTGGCGAGATACCGGCGGCGAGCAGGCCCTGGACGCCAAAATAGGTTCCATAGGTGAAACAAACGCCCCACGAGCCTTGCCAACTGCCGTCGTTACGCTGTTTTGTGCGGATATACCGGACGCCACGAGCGACAGCCCGGTCGATGCGATATTCATTGGGAAACCGCTGACGGGCTTTTGTCAGTGCCTGGATACAGGCTGAGGTGCATTCGGTATAGGAATAATCGACCATCATGTCGAAAAACACTTGCGATAGATTGAGTTTTTCAAGCCATGCCGGTCCACGCTGTTTTTCGTAAGTGCTCCATCCGCCGTCCCGGTTCTGCCAGGAGAGAATGCGCACGACCGCAGCGCGCAACAGGTCATCCGGTATCGGCTCATTTGTATAAATTTCGAGCGCAAGCGCGCTCTTAAGCGCCTCGGCGGTGCAGTCTGTCACCGGCCAGCCATTGTCCTTATTGCCCAGGCCCCAACCTCCGAGCGAGCGATCTCGGTAAAATCGCTTGGTATAAGGCAGTTCCTCTACCACTTGATTCGAGCGGATATATGTGTAAGCTCGTTTCAATATGTCGGTGTGTTCTTCCGTATGTGGTGTTGCAAGAATTGCTTGAACCTGGAATGCGGTATCCCACAGGGCCGTAGCGTTGTATCCGTTCATCATGACGCCGTCTTCTCCGTCCCACAAGTACTGCGGCAGTGCATCCCAGCTCTGCTGAACCGCAGAACTTTCTGGCTCCCGAAAATAATGCACAAGGGTATTGAGGAGGGCATTGACCGGACCCAACCGGACGAAGTGTGTTACCCGGTCTTCATAATCGATGTGTGTGAAGACCGTATCTAGGGCTTTTTTGCGCAATATCACGCTATGTCGGCGCTCGTACCAGCCGAGGCATTGGGTGAGGGTAGACAACAGCCAGGATTGAGGTGTTCGTCGGTCGCAAGGGGCAACGGTATTCCGGTGATGGTGAAACGGTATGGTTTCAAAGGGCCGGTCATAGAGCTCGGTTCTGAGTGCCTGGATCAGATCATCTGCGGGCACCTGGGCTTTGATGCCGTACAAATACGACATGGGAAGATAGACCTGCCGGGCGTGGCACCAGAACCGTCCGGGATGAAAGGGCAGGCGATAGGGCAGCAACCACAGTTCGGGCAGCACCGGATGAAGGCCGTCATATTTATAAAGGCTGAGCAACACCAGGATCCACTTTCCCCAGTCGGCAGTTCCTAACACCGTGCCGTTATCCTGGATCCACTGGCGTGCAGCGATCAGTTGTTTATGATCCGGGGGAACGTGCAACATCCGCATGGCCACATACGAGAGGACTGTTGTGAACATCGATCCTTCGGTGGCATCGGTGTGAAGTCCGAAACTGCCATCTGGATTTTGTGTATGAAACAGATAGGCTTTCATGCGGGATTGCAACGGTTCGGAAATCGCTCGCCGGCAGATATAGGCGGTAGCGATATACATTGGGAGTAAAAACATTGGGCCGCCGTATTCGCCGCGCCAACTCCCGTCGGGATACTGCTGTGAGACCGCAAATGCGAGGCCCCTTCGAATCGCCTGATCGAGGGGTTTTTTTGTTTGTTCAGTGGAAATAGAGGGGGCCATTATTGTTCAGAAAATTCTCGC
>JAPUJS010000469.1 GCA_027296045.1 bacterium
CTCGCTGAATGAATTACACCAAGCTATCCGTAGTCCGGCTTGTCTGGACTTTTTGCTTTTCTAGAGCGGGACTTTAGTCCGGCGCTGGGGAACCGTTGTAGGAGGATCACACCGAAATAAATTTCGGCGCTACAGAGACACGAAGTCCTCCTCCGTCGGACTATATATGGTTCTCGCTGAATGAATTACACCAAGCCATCCGTAGTCCGGCTTGTCCGGACTTTGTGTCTTTTTAGTGCGGGACTTTAGTCCGGCGCAGACTTTCCATGCGTTAGTTTGAGGAAGTTAGACCACCAAACCATACCCTCACGCATCTCGCTCAAACTTCGGCTGCCTCGGCGCCCCTCCTCTCGCCAGCCGATAGCGGCTCTCTCCAAGCGGGAAATCCACCCTGGCGCCTCCCCGTTGGTGCGACTCGATAAATCCAAAAATCAGCTCATTGTTCGCCCGTGCGGTGCTCACGCCGCACCGTGTGGGATTCCCCGTATCCAATGCCTGCACCAGATCCTCGATCAGTCGCAGCGTCGAACTGGCCGGTTCAAACGCCGGGAATCTGCCCTGCGTCAACACATTCCGTCCCCGATGATCGTGTCCGCCGACCTCGCGCACCTGCCACTCCGCCCCATTTTGGAGCGCCGTCACCACCCCCTGCTTTCCCACCGCTTCCACTTCCAGCCCCCGTCCTGAATTCAGTGCATAGGCCGTCACCCCATTTGCAAACTGAATGGTCCCCTGCCCCACCGGGTCGGCCCCCAGAACATCGCCGTCAATCGCATCGGCTCCGCTCGACAACTGGGCCTGCACCCAGGACACGGGATGATCGCTATTCAATCGCATCAGCAAATCGAAACAGTGGCTGGCGGTGTTAAACAACGAACCGGTCTGGTGAATAATGAGCGATTGCAATTCCCCAATCCGACCGCTGTCAATCACATCCTTCATCGCATCGTATCCCGGATCCCATCGGCGGTTTGTGCCCAGGTTAAAAAACACCTCATTCGCCTCACAGGCCGCCACCATCGCATCTGCTTCTGCCATCGAAGCTGCCATTGCCTTTTCGGCATAAATCGCCTTCGCTCCGTTCTCCGCCGCATCAATCACAATCTCCGCCCGCTGCTCCGGCTGGGTAGCTACACTCACAATCTGGGGCTGCACCTCATCCAACATCTTCCGATAATCCGTATACTGCCTCTCTTTCGGAACCCCATAGCGTTCCCCCACCTTTTCCATCACTTCTTCCCGCAAATCCGAACAGGCCACCAACTCCGTCCGGTCACACGCCTCGTATCCTGCCGCATGGGAATAGGCCCCGCGGCTCTCATCTACCTCGTTATCAATAAACGCCCCCATCCGACTGCACCCGATTAACGCCGCTTGATACGTCTCCATTGCATTCCCCTAAACATGAAAAATGTACAGGTCCCGTTCTTTCAACGGCAGTTCCACCCACAATCCCCCTTGCCGATGGCTTTCTGCCACGGCAAAACACGCCTCCGTCACATGATGTGCCACCTCTACATGCCCCAGCGTCTGCCGGCCGGTCTCATACGCATCCACCAGATCTTTTAAACACGACACCACATGGCTTTCTTCTTCCACCGACGGGACAGGCGCATCGTCCCACCCCTGCCGCTTGCCAACCATCGCCCCGGCTTTGCGCAATTGGATACCCTCGCCATTGTTGATCGACCGGACGCATCCCTCCGTTCCCAGCACTTCAAATTCCCACCCCGCAGCCGGCACACTCCAGGCTTCGATCCCGTTTTCAAAACGGAGTTGATAGGTCGCACGCGGATCCGATCCAATATGATTGTTTTCAATCCGCATTTCCCGCGGCAACAACTCCCCCCGCACCGCTTCAATCTTCGGGTCGCCCACCAAAAAGGAAATGGTATCAATCGAATGAATGTGCCCGTGCATCAGCGATGAAGCAGCATAATGCACCACTGCCCGGGGTTCACCGATCTCCTCGGCATCAATCACCTCTCTCACTGCATGATAATTGGTATTAAACCGTCGAAGCACACCGGTATTGAACACCGTCCCATTGGCCTTCACCGCCTCCAAAATCTCGTCTGCCCGCACCATCGAGCTGGCCATCGCCTTTTCCACATACAGCATCGGCACACCCGCATGGGCCAGCCCAACGGTCAAGTCTGCATGAGAATCCCCCCGAAAATTTGCATCCGGCGCTTCGTTTGCAGGCTTGAACAGTCCCGAAGCCGTCGTACATATCGCCACCAGATCGAGGCTTTCTTCTTCCACCATCTCCAGATAATCTTCATAAAGGGCCTCCACGCCCCACCGTTTTTGAAACGCCTCCCGCTTATCGGCCTGCAAATCTGCCCCGGCCACCAATTCCAACTGATCCATCGCCTCACAACAAGCCGCAATCGCATACGGCTTTGTCGCATGGCCCTCGTCGTCGATGGTACTCCCCATCCGCCCCAATCCAACAATACCCACACGATAGGTTTTCATCTTTCCTCCTTGGCTAAATGCGGTCCCCCTCAGTATGGGACGAGGAGGCTTTTGACACAAGGAAAATTCTATCCTCAAACACAGAATCATTTAGGACTTGCATATCTCATTTTTTCGTCCTATTATAGGGATTAAGGCACATACCCAATATTAAGGATTCATAATGGATTTGGTACCGGAGAAAATCAAACTCATCGAAACCTTAGATGGCATCCAGGTCGTCGTTGGAAAAGAACGTCGTGTGGTGGAACGGATTGCCCGGGCATTTCCGCGGACCAATCCCGATCAATTTATCGGCCTCCTGGACCCCGATGGCCACGAAATTGGCATGATCGAAGAGCCGGAACGCCTGGACAAGCTCTCCAAAAACCTGCTCGACACCAAGCTCAAAGAGATCTATTTCATCCCCGAAATCCAGGAAGTCCTATCCATCACCGCCCATGGAACCGGCAGCCAGTGGACCGTGCAAACCGACGACGGCGAATACACCTTCCGAATCCTCAGCCGCGACGCCCTCAAAGGCGACAACCCGCCTTCGATCACCATCATTTCCGAAACCGGAAAACGGTTCTTCATCGACAACTACTACGACTTAGAACCCGAAAGTCGCGAACTCATGTCCAGATTCATCCCCGACAAAATCGTCAAATTCCGGTATTATGTGCGCAGCATGAGAAGAGGATCTTCAAGCAGAGGTTCCAGCGGCATGGGATCAAGTGGTATGGGATCAAGCCATGGAGGTTCCAGCCGGCACGGATCCAGCAGCGGCGGCGGCATGATGCGCATGGGATAACGTCAGAAATGCACAAAAAAAACAGCCCGGTTGGATATTCCAACCGGGCTGTTACATTTTCACATTCCACACAGATCCAGGTGGTGATCAGGGGTATTGATAATCGACTTTTACGAGAATGCCTCCGTTAGCCTCATTCCCCATAACCTGAATCCGGAGATTATTGTTTTGGTCATAAAAAGATTCCCCTACAGGCGGAATCCTGGGCCGTGTCAATGGACAAGAGAAAGGCAGTGCTTAGTGCCAAACTGATTGTGAGCAGCAATATGATGCGCGGTGAATGGAAGAGAATACTTTCTATTTTCAACATTTTTTCTGGTCTTTCCCCTGGCTTTATGCGGGGTCCTAAGAGCCTCTAAGAAGGCGAAGCCATGTCGATCGGAATGTGTAATACCACCCTTTCAAACGTAAACGGCTCCCGATGGGGAGCCGTCGTAAGAGCTTGTTTTTGGGTGCCGAGGGCGGGACTCAACGCAAAAGGTAAATGGGTGGTATATCCTTAGGCCTGAGGCCAATCTGTTCTGTCGATACGCCCCTTAAGTGACATCATTTTTCATAAGCTTATCACTTCAATAAATATCACGCCGATGCCCAACATCGATTACGGATACAACCAGCACATCATCCTGGATCTGGTAAATGACCCGATAGTTGCCGACTCGAATTCTATATTCATCAACTCGCCCTTGCAATTTGATCACACCCGGCGGCCTGGGATCTTCTGCCAAAGCATCAATACGAGGCTGTAACCGTTCTTGAACCTGTCGAGGAAGAGACCTGAAATGCCTGAGAGCACTACGGGAGAACGTAATCGTGTAAGCCACATCAAAGCCCCAGGTCTTCTTTGACCTTCTCCCAGGGCACAGGTTTTTCTCCTGTGCGTTCCATCTCTGCACGCGCCTCGTCAACCGCCCGCCCATCGATCACATCTTCGAGCAATTGAAATATCTCTGCTTCCGGTATGCCTACCCGTTCAGCCAGGCTAACAGCCAGGTTGAATGCATTGAGCAACATCTTTTGGTCTTTTTCCGGCAACGCATCGACTGTAGGACAAGACGGTGGCGCATCTGCTTTCGTGTTTTCTGCCATCTCGCTTTCCTTTCTGGTAGAGATGTCCCCTTTCAATGCTATTATAGCAAGTTTATCTCAGTAAAGCAATTCGGACCTTAACATGGATACCCGACCATATCACACAAACGGCTCCCGATGGAGAGCCGTCGTAAGTTACTGTGTAAGAGTGCCGAGGGCCGGACTCAAACCAAAAGGTAAATGGGTGGTATATCCTTCGGCCTGAGACCAATCGATTCCGGCGATACGACCGAAAGGGAAAATCCACCCACCCCTCCAAATTCGCCCATTTGGACCGAACCATTTCCTGATTATCTTACGTCTATATGAGTGAATCTGCAAACTGATCTGGATGGGCCAGCATGTCCGACATCGACTCCAAACTGATCGACTGCGCCAAAAAGGGCGACACAGACGCATTCGGCCGCCTCATCGACCGCTATAAAAACGCGGTCTATAGGCATTGCTTATGCCCGTGTGGGCAACTTCCAGGATGCGCAGGATATTGCCCAGGAAGCCTTTCTCAAGGCCTATGGCAAACTCGCCGATCTGGAAAAGCCCGACCGCTTTGCCGGCTGGCTCCATACCATTGTGTGCAACCTGTGCCACGACCACCTGCGCACCCGACGGCCGTCTGTCTCTCTGGAAGAGGGTATATCATTCACCCCCATTGATCC
>JAPUJS010000047.1 GCA_027296045.1 bacterium
GTGATCAATGGGAAGGCCGTTGCGATTAGCACTTCGGATTCTCTTTCCGATATCAAAGATGCGATCAACAATGCCAATAAGGGCGTGCAGGCCCAGATTTTGTCGGTATCAGATACCGATCATCGGCTGTTGCTGACCAGCGAGACGGCCGGAAAAGAGGGCTTCAGCTTACTGGACGCGAGTACATCGAATGTGTTGCAGTCCCTCGGGTTTATGGGCACGGCCACGTCGATTAAAAATCCGGTAACCGGTGGGGCCAAGACCGATTTGTTCGTGAGCAGCACGACCGCTGTTGGGAGCCTGATGGGGCTTTCTTCGTCGCTTTCGGGCACGGTGACGATTGGCAACAAGACGGTCGCAATTGATCTGTCGTCCAATTCGCTAACCGATATTAAAAATGCGATTGATGCGGCGGCTCCGGCCGGCGTGACCACTTCTATTGTGTCGGAAGAGGATGCAGATGGCGTCACGCGGTTTCGGTTGCAAATTGACGGGACGACCACTTTGGCAGACAGCAACAATGTGCTGGAATCCATTGGGATTTTGCAAGGTACTTCCGATCTGAATCCGGCGATTGCCGAAGTACACACGGCCAATGTGGCCAATACCACCAACGGTTCCGATCCAACGGATGCAAATACCAAATTTAGCGATGTTTTCGGGGCCAGTGTGGTGAACGGGGATACGATTTCGATTTCGGGCACCACACACGATGGCACTTCGGTTTCGGGCACGTTTAGCGTGAGCAATGTCAATTCCGACAAGATGCAGGATTTGCTGGATCAGATTCGTACGGTATTCAGCAACGACGTGACGGCCACGATCGATTCGAATGGGAAATTGGTGGTGACCGACGATACGACCGGGTCGAGCCAGCTTTCGGTGACGGTCCAGGCCAATAATGAGGGCGGCGGTTTGCTGAATTTCGGCATCCTTGCGGCAACGACCGAGGGGGAAGATGCCCGTTCGCGCGAGGTGGTGGTCGGTCAGGACGCGTCGTTTCGGGTGAACGGGGTAACGCTGAATCGGTCGAGCAATACGATTAGTGATGCGATTGCGGGTGTGACACTCACGCTCAATGAGGCAAAGGCGGGCACGAATGTGAGGGTGGATGTTTCGCGAGATACGTCTGCTATTCGGTCCAATATTGAGTCGTTTGTAGCCGCCTATAACGAAGCGCAGACGCTGATTGGCGATCAGTTTGTATTTGACGAAGACACCCAGAGGTCCGGTCCGCTTTCGGGCGATGCGACCTTGTTGACCTTGCAGTCGCAGTTGCGTTCGATTGTGATATCGCCGGTCAGTGGACTTGCAGATGGTGAAAATTCACTGACACTGTTTGGGGTGGAATTCAACCGCGAAGGCTTGCTGGAAATCGACAGCGACACCCTGGACGATGCGCTGGCAAACAATCTGACGGCATTGCGCAGGGTGATGACGGCCCAGGGCACGACTTCGGATTCGGATGTCGAATTCGTTTTTCAGACCGACGATACAACGGCTGGAACGTTTGATATTAATATTACAACGGCGGCCGAGCAGGCCACGACGATTGGGACAACAGATTTGACGGCGGGTCTGGCTGCTGCCGAAACACTGACCATTACGGATGTGCAGTCCAGTAAGAGCGAGACCATTGATTTGGCCGTCGGCGATAAGATTGACGATATTGTCACCAAGATCAACAGTACGCTCAGTTCGAGTGTGGCAGAGGTGAAGACGGGGTC
The DNA here is from genome assembly GCA_027296045.1 of bacterium. Classification (GTDB taxonomy): domain Bacteria; phylum Latescibacterota; class UBA2968; order UBA2968; family UBA2968; genus JAPUJS01. Next base: position 1,728 of record JAPUJS010000047.1, read on the forward strand.
GGTGGCCAATACCACGGACGGGGCGACGGCGATTACGGGGACGACGACATTTAGCAGTATTTTCGGCACCAATGTGGTGGCCAACGATACCATCGACATTCAGGGCAATTTGCACAGCGGTGAGGCGGTGTCCGGGTCGTTTAGCCTTTCGGATCCGACCACGCAAAAGGTGAACGATCTGCTGGCCGAGATCCGAAGTATTTTTCAGGGCACGGTTTCCACGTCGATTGATGCCAACGGCCAGATCGTGGTGACGGACAACCAGGTGGGAAACAGCCAGATGGTTGTCGTGCTGCTGGAGCGCAATGAAGGCGGCGGCTCCCTGAATTTCGGCAGTTTGGACACGTCTTCCGAGGGGCGGTTCTCCATCGGGGTGACCGCTTCCAACGAGGGCGGGAAACTTCGGCTGACTTCCGATTCCTATGGCGACGATATCGGTTTTACGGTGGGCCAGAATACGGCTGAGATGGGCTTGACTGATGCTACGTATACGGGTGTGGATGTGGCCGGTACCATCAACGGCGAGGCGGCCACCAGCAGCGGGCGCATCTTGACGGGACTTTCGAGCTCGTCCAATATTTCCGGGCTATCCCTCCGTGTGAATCTGACCGCCGCCCAGTTGAGCAGCCAGGGGGGAGATCAGGGGTCGGTGACCATCACACAGGGTGTGACCGACCTGTTGCGACGACAACTGGAGTCGATTACAGATCCGTTCGACGGCCTGGTTGCAAACCGTGAAAGTGCCATTGAAGATACGATTCAGGCCGCTCAGGATCAGATCGCATCCATGGAACGCCGCATTTTATTAAAGCAGAACTCGCTGGCCCGACAGTTTACGGCCATGGAAATTGCGCTGGCCGAATTTAACTCGCTGGGGTCGTTTTTGGGTGCCCAACTGGCTTCCCTCCCGACGGCTTCAAGCAGATAAGGATACACAAAGTTCCGAGTTAAGCCGGAACTTAAATTGAAACCATCCCAAGTCCCTTTCCACCCCCAAAGGCCAGGACGGCCGCAACTATTGAGGAGCGTATGGCAGCTAAGTCAAGTGCGTACGGGCAGTATCGACAGGTTCAGATTAATACGGCATCGCCCGGTAAGCTCATTCTCCTGCTCTACCAGGGTGCCATTAAGGCAATGAAACAGGCCACGGACCTGATCGACCGAAAAGACTACGAAGGCAAAGGCAAGACCCTGATCAAGGCGCAGGATATCATTATGGAATTGAATCTTGCGCTGGATCTGGAACACGGCGAAATTCCCCATTCGCTGAGACAGCTTTACCTTTACATCTACCGCAGGCTGGTGGACGCCAACCTGGAGATGGACAAGGAGCCCATCAACGAGTGTGTTGGAATTATGGAGCGGCTTTATGAGGCCTGGGAATCGGCGGTGGAAGAGACGGAATGGAACGGGCCTCAACAAAACGCAGTCGCATCCACTTTAAGCATAACGGGGTAATTGCCATGGATACCGGATATCAGATCAATATGTTTTTGGAAGAACAATTGGATCATTACCAGTCGATGAAGCAGGTGGTGGAGAAACAGACCCGGTTTATTGAGGTGATGGATATTGGTGGGTTGACCGTGGGGACGTCGGAAATGCGTGGGTTGATGCGGAAAAGTCGGGATATTGAGGCCGCGTTGCGACCCTTTCGCCAGAGCTGGAATAACCTGGGGCTGGATCAGCCTGTAAAAGAAAAACGACGCATGGAGGGGCTGGTGTATGCGATACGGGAGCAGATCGAACAGATCCAGGAGATTAAAGATCGCAATAAACTGCTGCTGGAAAAGTCGATGGAAGGGGTGCGAAAGCAGATGACCGGGCTGGAAACGGGGGCACAGGCAACGCGGGCCTATGTGAAGCGGGCTGCCCCTGCCGCTCGATTTATTGATCGATCCAATTAACGCGAAACATTCGTCTCCATATGGTATTCCCCTGTTCTTTTTGGAACAGGGGAATTTTTTTGTCCCGATGGGTCAATCTGGAACGTGTTTTGCGTTATCTACGGATGTCGACAAAAAGCCTTGATTTGAAAGGGAAAGGAACTTGTCGATCGGGTAATAATTGCAAGAGCCAGGCAAATTTTTCTAACCCAACTGAGCCAGATTGACACCAAGGAGAGCCGTCATGACGTTTGGAAACGTAAGCCATACAGGAGGGATTGGGGAGCCTGGGTTTGGCCCAATGCAGAAAGATCAGCAGCAAAAGATCCGGTTTCAAAACACCCTGGCGGCAGCCCGGGCGGCCGAGGTGGACCGCGTCGAGATTTCGGGCGAGGCAGGCGGCCCACAGGGGATGTCCCAAACGTCTGCCGAGTTACCGGTTGGTGCAAATCCCGAGTCTTCCCTTCCGGCTCAAAAGATTTTGACCCGTTTGAACCGTGTGATGAATGCCTACCAACCCAGGCCCGATTCGGGGCTGGATATTGTACGCTAATCTTTTTCCAGGATGAATGCCATGATGCGCGTTGATGCAACCTCTTATACTGTTCCGTCCCCAACGGGGCCCGAAAGCTCCTCCACCGGTAAACCGAACGCTCCGCAAACCGATCGGGTGGATCTGTCTTTGCCCGAACAGGTGAACCAGGTGGGAGGCGATGTGAGGCCCGACCGAATGGCCCTGGTCCGGGAACGACTGGCCAACGGGTTTTACAATCGACCCGAGGTGAGAGAGGGGATTGCAGAGGCGTTTTTGAACGCGACATTGCCACAGCCTGTCTGATATTTTGGGGCGATTGAAACGAATCAAGCGAAGGGTTTTTGACCCTTCGCTTTTTTATTGGGGTTGGGAGACTTCAAGAGAGTGAATTTGTCGATATATTTATTCGATGTTGATGTAAAATATTGTAAATAAGTATTTTACATTCAAATTAAGTATGGCGTGGATTTTTTTGAGAAAAAACTTCAAGAATTATTGGGAAAATTCTCAAGAATATTTAAAGGTGGTCGATATATAAGATAGAGGTGAACACCATGAGAATCGAAAATGCCATCAATGAGGTCCACGGACCCCAACATGCCGAGCGCAAAAGCGCCGAAGTCAAGCGCCGCAAAAGCGCCTCGGGCCGCAGCAGCGATGTGGTAGAGATTTCCGACACCGCACGCACGCTGGGTGCCCATGGCGTCGTACAGGTCGACCAGAAGTCGGCTCAGGGGGTGCGGCAGGCCAAGGTGGAAGCGGTCAAAGAGCGCGTGAAGAGCGGCTATTACGACCGGCCTGAAATCAGGCAGGCGATTGCCGATGCGGTGCTAAATTCAGGCCTGATGGAAACAGTGGCCCAGGAAATCCAGCTGGCCCGGGAAGCGAAAGTAGAGTTTCAGGAAGTTCCTGACGTGCGCGAAGACCGGGTGGCGCTGGCAAAGAAGCGCGTGGAAATGGGCTTCTATGATTCGGGCGGGGTGAAAACCCAGATTGCCGAGAATCTCCTGGATGCACTGATCGGTTAAGGACCCTATCGGGAAACGCAAGCTGATTTGGTTTCAGACTCATTTTTTTAGAACCGGAAAGCGAAGGGCGTATTCATACGCCCTTCGCTTTTTTTTCCTTCAGAACAGCGGTTTTGGGGTCGATATACACTATATAGAGAGCCCATCTCCCCCGGTGGACGGCTCGCTGGTCCACATCAAACCTTTGGAACGCTGTCTGGATTGATGGTCGGGATCAGTCCGCGCAACAAGCGGAAGGGAGACCCGGTATGGCCCGTATATTGGTTGTGGACGACGATGAGTTGATGCGGGATTTGATGCGGCTGGTGTTGGACGCGGAGCAGCATGTGGTGGAAGTGGTCGATTCGGGCGAGAAGGGGCTGGAATGGCTCCGTCGGACGCCTTTTGACTTAATGATTAGCGATATGGCCCTTCCCGGGATGGATGGGCTGGAGGTGATCCAGGAGGTTCGGAAGACGTATCCGGAGATGAAGGTGGTGGCCATCACGGGTTGGGGCGATAGGGCGGAGCAAGAATTGTTTCCACTGGTTCGGGCGATGGGGGTGGAATATACGTTTAGCAAACCGTTTATGATCCAAGAATTTCTCCAAGGAATTGCTGAGTTGCTTGGCACGACCTCACGCGTTTTTGTAGAATAACCCGCGAAGGGCGATCCTTCGCCGGTTTTTTGGATGGAAAAAATGGTTGCATAAATGGGTATTTTCGTGAATATTTAGTGACGGATTCTGAATTTGTTCCCATCCATGGCTATGTGCTTGTTTGGCACCTGTGCAATCGCAGCTTGACAGGTGCTTTTTTTGTGTACAAGATAAATCCGTCGGAAGTCGGTTTTTCATAGAACATGTCCAACAAAAGGGGGATGCTTGAGCGTTCAGGCAGACAGGCTTGCAGATCCTCGGGCCGATGAAGCCCGGTCGGGCGTGACGGTTCGGGCCGTGATCCTGGGGGTCCTGACCATTGGGGCAATGACGGTTTATATTACCCATTTCGGGTGGAATTTGATCAAGAATTATATGCCGATTTCGGCGCTGGTTCCCCTGGTGGCGTGGGTCGGGATCAATACGGTGTTGAAGTTGACAGTGCCCCGGTGGGCGCTTTCTCAGGCAGAAGTGTTGACCATTTTTGTGATGGTCTGGATTGTGGGCAATTTGCCGACGACCGGATGGGCGGGTTATTTGCTTGGGGATATCTCCGCTCCGGCACAGCTTTCTTCGCCGGAAAATCGCGTGGGGGATGTGGTGGGTCCTTTGCTGCCCGACTGGTTGTTTTTGCAGTACTCTCCGGTTGTTATTGGTGGAATTTATGGGGGGCTACCGCCGGGGGTGGCGATTCCGTGGCAGCCGTGGGTCCGGCCGGTGTTCTGGTGGACGGCGGGGAGTTTGTCGGTGGTGATGGCGGGTTTTTTCGGCAGTGTGCTTTTTTTTAAGCAGTGGCACGAGAAAGAGCGGTTGACGTTTCCAATGGCGACGTTTCCCGTAGATTTGCTCCGGGAAGAACCCGGACATCGGTTGCCGGTGGTTTTTCGTTCGCCCTTGTTCTGGATCGGATTTGGAATATCCGGCGGGATTTTATGCTGGAATGTGACGGGATATTTTATGCACACAGTGCCTCATATTCCGCTTTTTGATCACTTTCGGCAAATGGCGGTGCCTCTGGGCCACCACTTCCCGGATTATTATCTTCGCGTGCAGCCGGTGATTATGGGACTGGCGTATCTGTGTCCGCTGGATTTACTGTTCAGTTTCTGGTTTTACAACATTTTCAGTATTGTCAAAGAGGGGATGATGAATCGGATTGGGTTTTCGGTGGGGCTGCAAGGCCAGCAGGCGGCCCCTTCCGAGATGCTGGGTCTCGAGGCGCACGGTGCGTTGGTGTTGCTGGTAGGCTGGTCGGTGTGGGTGTCCCGGGCGCATCTGGTGGAGACGGTTCACAAGGCACTCCATAAACATCGTAAGGTGGACGACGGGGTGCCGGTGACCTACCGGACGGCGTGGCTGGGGCTGGTGGCTTCGGTGGTGTTTTTGGGCGGGTGGTGTATGGCTGCCGGGATGGGTTTCTGGGCGATGGTGATCCAGTTGGGGCTGATGTTTGTGGCCCTGTTCGGCGTGGCCAAGTACGCCGCTGCCACCGGGTTTACATTTTTATCGCCCGGCGGACAGGGCGGACTTGGGGCCGACAAGGGAGCAGGGGTGTGGATGCAACTGGGCGGGACGGCAAATCTGTCGCCCGAGTCTTTGACGGCGATGTGGATGGTGAATCGAAACGCTCTGGCGGGGATGCCGATTCGGCTGACCGGGACGATGTCGATTCCGCATTATTTTCGGATTCTGGGCGACCATCTTCGCAGACACCCTTTGATCTGGGGGCTTGTACCGATTGCCTATCTGGTGGGGTGTTTGACGACGGTGAGCGATTCTATGTATCGCAGCTATACGGATGGGGGGATGAATGGACCCCTTTATCTGGGGGACTGGACTCGGCTGGTAGGGCTTGTGCCGGTTATAGAAGGGTCCAGGCTGTTTTATTTCGACCCCGAAAAATGGTGTGTGTGGGGATTGGGGTTTGCCGAGGCAGGGGCCCTGGTTTATTTGCGTGCACGGTTTTCCTGGTGGCCGTTTCACCCCGCTGCCGTGGCGTTTCCAACCCAACGATACGGGTTTAGCCTCCTGGTGGTCTGGGCCTGTAAGTCGCTTGTCATTCGGTTTGGCGGGGTGCGCCTTTTCCGGCAGTCGTTGCCATTTTGGTACGGATTTATGATGGGGTATTTATTTGGCGTAGGACTTTCAACCGTGGTGGATGGGATCTGGTTTCCAGATGAAGGACACTGGGTACACGGGTGGTAGAGAAAGGAGAGGGAGGGCTGGTTTGGAAACAAACCCTTATACGGGGCCCCAATACGATCTGCGTTTGAAAGGTGCATACGATCCCGGACCTATCGCCCCGGTGTTTGTCAGAGAATCGCCGAACAATGAGGCAACCGTCCAGGCGTTTGACGACGGATCGTTGAAGATTTTTTATGCGGCCGAAGGGCAAGTTTTATCCATCCACTCGTCAGACGGTGGGGTGACCTGGGGCGATCCGGTTGTGGAATTTGAACATGGTGCCATGAGCAAATATCCACGACGGACACTGCTGGACCGGGACGGTGAGCTGCATTTGTTTTTTTTAAATGAACACACAGATATATACCATGTAAAAACGATTGGGAAACGGAGCCAGTGGGGCATGGCCAGGAAGATTTTGGACGGGCATATTGGTGCCATTCGGGCGGTTACCCAGTTGACGGACGGGCGAATGGTGCTGGCATATCATCGGCGGGGAATCCAGGGGGAAGCGTTGCTGGAAACGACGGGGCGGTCGGCGACAACGGCGGTTTATTCGGACAATGGGGGAGAGACGTGGGTGCCTTCACAGAATTTGGTGACGGCCCCCGTGTATCCGGGTTTTAATGGCAACAACGATGGGGCCTGTGAACCGGCGATTCTGGAGCTTCAAGACGGCCGACTCTGGTTGCTGATGCGCTCGCAAACCGGCTATTTGTGGGAAGCGCATTCCAACGACCGGGGCGAGCGTTGGGGCCAGGGGCGGGCATCGATTTTCAGGAGTTCGAATTCCCCGGCCGGGTTTTTGCGCTTGCCCGACGGGCGAATCGTTCTTGCGTGGAACAATTGTCGGGAGGCCGACGTCCGGTCGTTTGGGCGGATTTATACCAATCGGGATGTTTTGCATGCTGCTGTTTCAGAGGATGATGGGCAGACCTGGCGGGGGTTCCGGGAGGTTTTTCGGGATATGAGCCGAGATCATCAGGTTGGCCTGGGACGGGGCGATCACGGGACGGCCTATCCCAATATGGCTTTTAGCAAACAGGGGAAGGTGATTCTGGTGTCGGGACAGCGGGACGGCCTGCGTGCGGTCTTTTTGTTTGATCCGGATTTTCTGTATGAGACGGTGCAGGAAGAAGACTTTTCGGGCGATTTGGAAACGTGGTGTGCCTATACCTTTACCCGTCTGGATCAGAAGCCGGAACGGAGGCCGGGACCCCGGCTTGTAATACACCCTACCAAACCGTCCGAGCAGGTGTTATTTTTTAACAGACGCGACGACCATTTTTCCGATGCCGCCTCGTGGAATTTTCCAATGGGCCGCAAGGGAGAAGTGGAACTGGATTTGATGATTCAGCCCGGTGCCGATGCGGTGACTGTTGCGCTGACCGATCATTTTCAATATCCCAACGATCCGGATGGGGAAGCAAAGGCGGTGTTCTCCTTTCAACTGGATGAATCGTTACTGGAGGCCGGAAAATGGCATCGGCTGACGCTGAAATGGGATCTGCTCCAGGAGTATTGTGCTTTGCTTTGCCAGGGGCGGTTGTTGACGTTTTCGGAAGGCCAGCGGGATTGCTTGACTGGAATTTCTTATCTTCGGTTTCGGTATCTGGCCGAAGAGGTAAACAAAAATGGGGTTATGATTTCCCGGATTCGGGCAGAGACGACCCAAAATCTGTCCCTTAACGCACGGTGGTAGTGCCGATGAAGAAACCCAATCTTCTGTATATTTTTACGGACCAGCAGCGGCCAGACACGATGGCCTGCTATGGAAATACCCAGATCGAGACGCCGGCATTGAATCAATTGGCCGATGAGAGTTTTGTGTTTGAACACGCCTATGTGAGCCAGCCGGTGTGCAGCCCGTCACGGGCGACCATGCTTTGTGGCTTATACCCCCATACGGCTCGGGTGCCAGCGTGCAATGTGCGGTTGCCGAACGAGGTGCAGACGGTTGCGGAGATGGTGTCAGATGACTATCGGTGCGCCTATATGGGCAAGTGGCATCTGGGGAACGAGATTTTTCCGCAACACGGGTTTACGGAGTGGGTGGGGACGGAAGATTCCTATCGGCAGTTTTTTTCCAGCCCGGATTTGCATGAGCAGGTGAGCGATTACCATCGTTTTTTGAGCGAACAGGGGATGGTACCGGATTCTGAATCGTTTGGGGAACCGGTTTTTTCGCGGCATTTTGAAGCGTCTCAGGAAGAGGCGTTGACCAAGGCGGCTTATCAGGGCGATCGAGCGGCGCAGTTTATTCGAGAAAGCGGAGAGGACCCTTTTGTGCTGGCCGTGAGCTATCTGGAACCCCATCCGCCGCATATGGGCCCGCTGAATGAATATTACGATCCCTGGAAATTGCCAACGGGGCCCCATTTCCGAATCAGGCCACCGGCCAATGCCTCGTTGCTAAACCGAGTACTTTCGGCCTATTATATGGAGTCGCAGGAAGAGGGATACGATTTGCGAACCGAGGAGGGATGGCGGCGGATTCGGGGGAGGTATTGGGGGAATGTGACCCTGGTAGACCGGTCGGTGGCAAAGATTTTGCGGGCGCTGGAGGAGAGCGGAAAAGCGGATGAGACAATTGTGGTGTTTACGAGCGATCACGGAGAAATGGTGGGCGATCACGGGATTTTGGGAAAGACGGTGCTCTATGAAGAATCGGTGAAGGTGCCCCTGTTGATCCGGGTGCCCTGGTTGGGCCGACATCAGCGACGGATTGACGGTAATTTTGGTCATATCGATCTGGTACCGACGATTTTAGATTTGATGGGGCAGGCTGTGCCGGATCATTTAGAGGGCGTGAGTCGTAAGGAGGTGCTCGACGGGGAGGCGACGCTTGCGGACAACGACGTGTTCATTCAGTGGAACCGAAGCGACGGCCATCCACGCGCCGGCGAGGCAGCCGTGAATCCGCCCATGGCAACGCCGTGGCGGTCGGTTGTGTCTGCCGACCGGTGGAAACTGAATTTGAGTGCACACGACCAGTGCGAGCTGTATGATTTGAACACGGATCCCTATGAGATGGTGAATCTGTTTGATGTGCCCGAACAGCGCGATTGCGTGCAGGATCTGGCCAGGCGGATTGGTGCCTGGCAAGCAGCCTTCGGAGATCGCGTGGTTTTGCCACAAGGCCTGTGAACCCCCATTCCATTTTTTCATCTTTCCAAGGAGGCCGATGCCAATGGCCGAGAAGCCCAAGATTCTGTTGACATGCAACCGGCGGGTTCGAGAAGCCTATTTTCCACCCGAAGAACTGGAGCGCCTGGAAACCTTTGCGACCTGGGATTGGTTTGAATGCGACGGGGGCGGGATTTATGATGCCCACAAAGATCCGGAAACGATTGCCGGGTTGTGCAAAAAAGTGGGAGATGTGGCCGGGATGGTGGTCTGTCATGGAGCTCCGACCATTGGCCAGGAGATCCTGGATCACGCGCCAAATCTGAAGATTATTGGAGAATTGGAAGGGGACCGGTTCGCCGCCCGAATTGATCTGGGTGCTGCCTGGGCACGGGGGGTGCGCACGGTGGATACGACACAGGGGTCGTCCTATCCCGTGTCTGAGTGGGCGCTGGCGCTCATTTTGATTTCCATGCGAAATGGCGGTGCGATGTTCCGCCGGATTATTGCCGGGGATCCGCCCAGTGGTATGGAAAAGGGGAAGCACCGGGGGATGCTGATGGGGAAGCGGGTTGGACTGATTGGGTGCGGGCATATGGGGCGACGGCTGATCCAATTTTTACGACCGTTCGAAGTGGACGTCTGGGTCTACGATCCGTATTTGCCACGGGAGATGGCCGAGGTGGTGGGGTTTACCCAGACGTCTCTGGACCATGTGTTTTCTGATTGCGATGTCGTGGTGTGCGTGGCACCGTTGACGCCCAAGACCGAGGGAATGATCGGCAAACGCGAGCTGGATCTGTTGCGGCCAGGATCGGTGTTTGTGAATGTATCGCGCGGGAAGATTGTGGATTCCGATGCGCTGATCGAGCGGTTGAAGCGAGGGGATATTACGGCGGGTATCGAGGCGTTTGACCCCGAGCCGATTCCCGAAGATAGTGAGATTATCCATTTGCCCAATGTCTTTTTGAGCCCCCATTTTGCCGGGCGAACCGGGGACGATTATCCCCATTTCTTTTCGCTGATGGTGGACGAGTTGGAGCGATTTTTTCAGGGGCACGAGACCTGGTTTGATTTAACGCCCAGGTCCAAGGCCAACCGGGAAGGATTGGATCCGGTTTGAACCGCGTTTGAAAGGGGAGCAAAAAAGAAGAGGTCGTTTCTCTTGAGGCTGGATATTGGGGGTTTATCCGTTGACTTGAAAAAAGCCGGAGGTTGTCTGCCTCCGGCTTTTTTTTCGCCTTTTGTGGAATCCTTGGGTGTTTCGCAGATGTTTTATCCCCTGCCTCTGCGAACGCGTCTGCCCATCTGTTGTAGCTCGTTCTGATCGATAAATCCGTCGCTGTTTCGATCCATTCGGTCAAACCGTTGTCGCAGGGCTTCGGGCGCTTCGTCTTTGCTGAGTTTGCCGTCGCCGTTGGCATCGGCTTCCATCAGGCGTGCTACAAAGGTTGCAGGATCTCCAGGTGTATCAAAGCCTCCTGGTCTGCCAAAACCGCCTCGACGATTTCGGGTACCCCTGCCTCCGGAAAACGGGGTGGACGGTCGGCCTGTATCCCAATCCGGTTTGAAGTGAATGGTATAGTGCTGGGTGATGGGTTTGCACCAGCCTTCTTCATCACTGCAGGCAAAGTAAGAGGCAGTGAGTTCGATGGGTTTGTCAAAGTTGACATTCTGGATTTCGACCAGAAATTCGCGGGGGTCCATGTCCGCTTCCGCTTCGACCTCTGGTCCTTCTCCTGTGGCGGGGGAGGCCGTGGTACCATTTTGGGTTTTGATGGTATAGCGGATCGGATCGGCCAGGTTATTCCAGTGGACTTTGTAGAGGGGGTCCATAAAGAAGCCCAGATAGATCTGGCCGCTGCCGAAATTTAAGAGATCCCAGGAGGCTTCTGCCCGGAGTTTGGCATAATAGGGCTGGTCGCTTTCTTTCGGTTGGATCATTAAAGCCGTCATGCCGCCCGGCACATCCAGGCGGGGAACCACGCCTCGGGGCGCGATTTCTGGCGGCGACATTTCTTTGAGGCCCAGGTCCTGGATCGTGGTGGGTTTTGCCACCGGTCCGACGAGTTCTGCCAGGTCAGCGCGCAACTGAGACGGATTGCTCCAGGACCGAATGCGAACCAGTTTTCCTTCCGGGTCGATCACAAACTCCGAGTTGGGCCGGTCGCCCAGGGCGTGTTTGGTCGCGTTGTCCATGCCATCGCAAAGCCAGGTGACTTTGGAGCCAAGCTGTTGTTCGGCTTCTTTGATGTGCATCAGGCGTTCTTCGAGGGAATAGGGATCGATATAGCCGTTCATTCCGGGGTGCGCCAGGGCTTTGTAGATATAATAGAATTGAACACCTTTGGGGGCATAATCTGTATACACGGTCTCCAAACTGGAGACATTCCGAAGAAACGGCGGTCAGGTGAGACAGCCGAAGACCAGCACCGAATAGCTTCCTTTGAGCTGGGTCAGATGGAACGCATTGCCGTCGGAATCGTAGAGCGAAACGTCGGGGAGTTGCATGCCCACTTGAAGATTGCCGAGGGAGCCGGAGTCGTCCCGGCCAAAACCCTGGGCTTCGGGTTGTGCCGTTGCCCCTATCAGAAAGGCCAGGGCAAAGCAGATCGCCAGGAGAGGCTTTTGGCTTTTGGTTTTCATGAATTTCCTCCTTTTGAATAAGATCATTCGGCTATGTTACATACTTCTTAGACAGAAGAGGCCGGGATTTCGTTCCCGTAATGAAGGATATAGCAAAACAGACGGTCAGCAACCCCGACTTGTGCGGAGAGCTGCTCCTGTTATTTGCTGGAACTCAGGGCGGCCTCTAGCTGCAATCGCAACACGAATCGCCTTTATATCTGCTCATACGATGGGTATA
>JAPUJS010000470.1 GCA_027296045.1 bacterium
CGACTTTTTCAAACGGCACGTAGGTTTTCCAGGTGGTCGTACAGGCGGCATACGGCCACTCTAACCGGTCCTGTAAATACTGCAACTGGTCCAAATAATGGCTGCGCCGGGAATTTAGATCGACCTCCTGCAATAATAGAATGTCGGCGTCGGTTTCTTCCACCACACGGACGATCTCATTGAGGTTATGAAGATATTCGGATTTGGCTCTGGTTTCACCCACGGTCTTTTGCACAGGGCCGACAGCAAAACCGATATTGTACGACAGGACACTCAAATGGCCTTTGGGTGTGGGGGCTTCGTAAGGTTTGACAATGATGTCGGCATTCCGGATAAATCTGGACTTCAGACCTAGATCGAAAATGCCCACAGGTGTTTTTCCTCTATGGATGTTTTTTTAGACCTGTAAGTGAGTTGCTCGAGTTAAGCGTGTGCCTGGTTCTTCATGTATTCCACAATCTGAGCGAGGGTTTGCAGTTCGGCCAGGTCTTCGGGATTCACCTGGGGCAGTTCCGGGTGGGTCTCCAGCATGGCGCCCAAAATTTCCACCCGTTTGATGGAGTCGATGCCCAGGTCGGCCTCGATGTCCATGTCCGGTTCCAGTACATCTTCGGGATATCCGGTTTTTTCGCTTACAATCGCCATCATCGATCGGGTGAGGGTTTCCACGTCCAGGCTTCCGGTAGGCGCTGTTGAATGATCTGTTGCAGGAGCAGGGTAGCGCGCGGGACCGTCGGCGGGTGGATCTTCTGGTAGGGGTGCAACAACCGGCTGTTCGGCCGTGGGCACCGCGAGTTGGGCGGGGGGTTGAGCAGGCGCATTGCTGTGAGGTGGGGCGGTCGGAGGTGGAGGAGCATACGATATGGGCTGTTGTTGCACCGCAGGTGCGGCGGGCGGGATTGCGCCGAATTGAGGTGGCGGCACAACAAGCCCACCGTTTTGAAGGAGATTAACCGGAGGTGGCGGAATCACAGGCTGTTGTGGAATGACGGGTTGGACCGGGGGCACTGTGGCCTGGAGGCTCGGGCCGAGTTGTGGCTGACCCAGGAGGGCATACTGCTGCTGGATCAACTGGAAAAAGGTTCTGGCATATTCCATCTGGCCCTGGAGGTACTGTTCATGAACACGCAGGGTTTCAGCCTGGAGGTTATAGAACTGAGTCAGGCTGCGTTCCAGGCTTTCTACCATGCGTTGACGCAACTCAGGGTTTTGAATGGAAGTCGCTTGATCTGTTGGCGTCGGGGACATTGTTTCTCCTTGTGAAACAGCATGGGATTGGACCTGTGTCCGATTGTCGGCTCCCGGTGCAGGGTTATTCGTTGACGGCGCCGGTTCGGCGTTCGGTATCTGGATCCGATGTTCGTCCTGCAAGGCGCGGTCGAACCTTTCGCGGGTTTTTTCGCTGACAAAGTTGTGCCCGCTCAGGCGCACGTTCATTTTATTTTTTCTGTTTGAGGGTGTCCGGTCGCGCCGGTAGGGGTCGGCGTCTTTTAGCGGCAGGCCCGCTATGCGAAGTTGGAGGATGGCCTGAGGCAACTGGTAGTCGCTGCCCCGGTCTGCAGCGGAATTCAGGGCGACGGCCAGGTGGGGGCGGTTTTTCAGGATTTTTTTCACCAGGTTGGTGAGCACATTTCGGGGGCCGATTTCTACAAAATAGAATCCGCCGTCGGCATAAATTTTTTCGATTTGCTCCCGAAAGCGTACCGGTTTCAGGAGGTGTTCCCGGAGCAGTTTGCGTGCAGATTGCGCGTGGTCGGGGTAGGGTTCGGCCGTGGTGTTGGCATAGATTGGAATGTGAGGGCTATGGAAGGTGACGGTTTTGAGGGCATCTGAAAAGGGCTGCTGGGCGTGGGCGACCAGGGGGGTATGGAAGGCGGCGGATACGGGCAGCAAGATGCTGGAGATGCCTTTGGTCTCAAGGGTCTGTTGGGCGGAACCGATGCTGTCTGTTGGGCCGGCGATTACGACCTGACGGTCGGCATTGTCGTTGGCAACCAGGATGTCTGGGAGGGCACCGAGGGCCGCTTCGATTTCATCTGTGGATGCCCGGACGGCCAGCATGGCACCGGCGTCCGAGTTGTCCGGGGAGGCCATTGCTGCGCCTCTGGCTCTGGCCAGCGCCAGGAAATCGGAATCGGAGAAGACACCGGCGGCCCAGAGGGCGGTGAGTTCGCCAAAGCTGTGGCCGGCGACAAAATCGGGCTGAAAACCGGCCGCTTGCAGGAGTTTGTAAAGCCCGGCGCTAAAGGTTCCGATGGCGGGCTGGGCGTGTTCGGTACGCTGGAGGGTTTTGGCCTGGGCGGCCCGTCTGGCGTTATCAAAGGCGGGCGGTGGGAAGGCGGTTCGGCTGAGCGGTTCCAGGCCCGCTTCGACAAACAGGCTGTCCATAGATTCCCAGGCCCGGCGGAGTTCGGGGAAGTTGAGTGTGAGTTCCCGGCCCATGCCAACGTATTGGGACCCTTGCCCTGGGAAGAGGGCGACGATTTTTGCCCCCTCGGGAAGGGCGCTTGCACGGTAGAAGACACCTTTGGGATTTTCCCAGTCAGCGTCATTTGTTTTCAAGCCGTTGATTGCTACGGCCAGGAGGTCACAGGCTTCGGCAACGGAGCTGGCTACGAACCCGATTCTGGGAGAGGTTGCCGGAATTTCGAGCGACCGGCAGGTATTTGCGAGGTCTAAAAAACACGGTTCGGCATTTTCGGACTGGAGGTCGGCCCCTATTTTTTCAAGGCGAGCCAGAAGGTTGGGCGGAGTGTCGGCATGCAAGAGGATGGTTCGGGGAACTTGCTGCAGGCGATAGGCGCCGTTGGGTTCGGCATCGTATTCTTCCAGGACAAAGTGGAAGTTGGTGCCGCCGAAACCGAAAGCACTGACGCCTGCCCGTCTGGGGTGCTGGTCGGAGGCGCGGAACCAGGGGCGCGTTTGTGTGTTGAGGTAGATGGGGGATGTATCCAGGCCCAGCCTGGGGTTGGGTGTTTCTATATGGAGGGTGGGGGGCAGCACTTTGTGGTGTAACGCCAGGGCGGTTTTGATGAGGCCTGCGGCGCCCGCGGCGGATTTGGTGTGGCCGATCTGGGATTTGACACTGCCGAGGGCGATCTGTTGTGTTTTCCCGTTGGCAAAGACTTCCTTCAGGGCCGTGACTTCACAGATGTCGCCCGCGCGGGTGCCGGTGCCGTGGGCTTCGATGAGAGAAACGGTTTCTGGAGCGATATTTGCATCTTCGTAGGCGCGTTTTAAAGCTTTGGCCTGGCCGGCCTCCCGGGGAGCGTAGATGCTTTTGGAGCGGCCATCGCTGGAGGTTCCGATGCCCCGGATGACAGCGTAGATGCGGTCGTCATCCCTTTGGGCATCCTCCAGGCGTTTGAGGATCAACATGCCGATGCCTTCGCCGATTAAAATGCCGTCGGAATTGGCGTCAAAGGGTTTGGCGTGTGTGCCGGGTGTGCTGGCCGGTGTTTTACTAAAGCACATGTACATGAAGATCGAATTGTCGGTGTCCACACCCCCGGTGATGATCATGTCACTACGGCCTTCAATTAGGTCGCTGATGGCCATTTTGGCGGCGCTCAGGGAGGCGGCGCAGGCTGCGTCGACCACGCAGTTGGTTCCGCCCAGGTCCAGCCGGCTGGCAATGCGGCCGGCAATGACGTTGCCAAGCAGTCCGGGGAATGAGTCTTCTTGCCAGGGGATATAGGCGGCTTTAATTTTTTCAACGATTTTGTCGGCATCCGGCTCGGATAGGCCGCTGCTTTCCAGGACCTGGCGCCAGATGGGGGCCTGCAGCCGGGAGGCCAGGGGCACGATGAGCTTCTGTCCGCCTCCAACGCCGAGGATGACACCGACGCGATCCCGGTCGAAGGTTTTGCCCTCGCCGTAGCCGGCGTCTTCCATGGCTTCTCTGGCCACAACCAGGGACAGAAGCTGAGAGACGTCCGTGATTTCCAGGATGTTGGGCGGCAGTCCGAATTCGGTGGGGTCGAAATCGATTTCCGGGATGAACCCTCCGCGTTTGCAGTAGGTTTTGTCGGGGGCCTTTGGATCGGGATCGAAGTAGTCTTCGGCCCGCCAGCGGGAAGAGGGTATATCGGTAATGCAATCGACTTCTTTTACGATGTTGTCCCAGTATTGTGTCAGATCCTTGGCCTGGGGGAAGATGCAGGCCATGCCGACGATGGCAATGGGAGTGGATGAAAGGGTATTTGATGCACTCATAGGGTTTTATTCCGGTTGAAAGGATTATCCGTCGATCCCGGTGATGCGGACGACTGTATTCCAATAGATTTATACCGTTTTCATTTCAAGATGTCGGGATATAGCCGTAAGAACCAACTCCCGCCAGCGGCGCTCCTCATTTTGGGCGCAAAAGCATCCGACATCCTCATTTTGAATCAGTATTAGGATAAATAAATCTTTTCTTTTTGTCAAATCGTCAGAAAAAATAAGTCGGTGTTTATTATGCCTCTGCAATGCGGATGGCGGCGTCGTGAATTTCGTAGATTCTCATGGTTTCTTTCCACAGGCTGGCATCTGCAATCAGGATGCACTGCTGGTTCTGGTGTTCGATCTGTTTGATGTGTACTTCAAGTGCCATCTCCCTGTTGGTGGATACGATCTGGCCGCGGTATTTCCAGACGGTTCGGTGGTCCGGAACCAGGCCAAAACGGGGCGATTTGAAACGGTCGCCCAGGTTCTGCTGGAGAGCGTAGACCTGCACGGCCTGGAGGATAGCTTCCACGCCGAGGGAACCGGGCATGACCGGATCCTGGTAGAAATGGCAGGTATAGAACCAGTCCCGAGGGTTCACTTTCTTATTTGCGTACACGTATCCCTGGCTGTAGCGTCCAC
>JAPUJS010000471.1 GCA_027296045.1 bacterium
GGCCAGCACCCACACACCATTGGCAGTGCCTACATTTTGCGATTCCAGTGTCTGGGCGCGTTGATTATACCCATCCTTAATGCCCCAGTATTCCGCATAGTCCGGACCCGCCACACCAATCCGCATCGACATGGACGCACCAGGATAAGACAGGGGCGCTGCCGATAAAGTCGACCCAACGCCCAGAATACCACCCTGCGTCCCCAGATTTCGATAACCCGCCCACAACAAGCCTCGGGTCAATTGACGCACGTTGTCTACGCTCTCATTTTGGGCGCAGACTTGCTGAGACGGCCAGGCCAGAGCAACCAGAGTCAGGACCGTCCCGATTTTCATCAATTTCCGCATCGTATCATCCTCCGTTAAAACCGAAGTGTCAGTCCCAGTTCCACCTGCCGGGGATCCCAGCGATTGCGTGCAAAGTCAAATGAATCTCCATACTGCAGATAGTTCGGGTCATCGGGAGCAGGTCCTTTGAGTCCAAACTGTACATACTCAAACGTCGTGGCCGAAGTGTTTTGTTCATTAAACAAATTGGTGATCTCCACATACAGCGTGGGGCGCACCGATCCTATCAGCCCGAAGTCCTTCTCAATACTCATATCCGTCCGCAATGCCGGGGAACTCTCCCGCCATTCGGTCTGCTGTTCTGGCGGGAAAAACTCGAACGGTGTGCCGCCAATAAGCCTGTGAATCGAACTCACCCGAAGGTTGCCAAACGGATAGATTCGCCCCAGTTTCGGACCGTATTGCGGGGGCGAAGCATAGAGAAACGTCATCGAAAACTGATTGCGCCGTTCCTGCCCTGCCGGTTCCAAATCGCCCCCCAGTCCCGAAGCCGTCACCCACAACCCCGCCTCATTAATCTGAACCGGTTCGCTGTAAAATCCGGTGCTCACCGGCTGTCCGGCTTTGGCCTTCCAGGCTTCCACAATCCGGTTGGCCTTTCCGCCCAAATCCTGGATCTCGGCATCGGTCAACGGCGCAGGCACTTCAGAACCATCGCCCTGAACGTCCCACTGATACCAGTAACGCCCACTCGCGATATAGTTCGAGTCGGGATAAACCACCCAGCTGCTCTCATACAAACCGTAGTTATCAACGCCCCGCACAAGCTGCATATCGTAGGCCAGTCGGAACGTGAAATTGTTGCTGAAACTCTTCCGCAGTGAAAACTCAATCCCCCGGGAGCTGATCCAGAAAGAATTGCGGATGACTGAGATCGGAGCCGAAGTTTCAACCGGGCCTTCCCACTGGGTCCGAGACCGGCCGCCATACAACCCTTCGTCCAGTCGGTAATGGGCTGTCACGGTGGCCGTGTAGTCGTTCACAAAGTTCCAATCCAGCCCCATCTCCATACTCGTCGCCTGTTCGGGCTTCATCCCTTCACTGGCATGCCGTCCACCCCGGTTGATGGCTATCATCGAATTGAATTCTTCGGTCGGGTCAATCACGCCATTCCCGTTCAAATCCTCATCGGGTTGATTATTTGCACCATACCCCATGCTAAACAGGTCATTGATGCGTGGGAATGTATGGAAGCGGCCGATAAAGTAGTGTGCCGCCAATCGATCGCTGATCGGATGCGAGACGCCCACCCGGGGGCTGATGGCCGACATCGATGGGGACCCGCCTTCCATGAATGCCAATTCATATTTCCGATTGCTAAACTTGGAAAACATCGGGGTAATCTCCACCCCCGGGAACTGCCGGGTGCCACGCCCATAATTGAAATAATCCCACCGGAGGCCGGCATTCACAATGAATCCGCCAAACTCCACTTTATCCTGAATATAGGTATTCAACTCCCAGGGGGTCACCCCCTCCCCCATTTCGTAATCCTTACCGACAAAGGTGATATTCCGATTTTCAGGCTGCGGCCCAAATCGAACGTTGGTGTTCCAGAAATTGTTCCCTTTCAGTTCAAATCCGGCCTGCATCAGGTGCGATCGATTCATCTGACTGGTGATATCAAACTTCAAGCCATAGCGCTGGTCCGATCCAATATTAAAGGCATGGATCTGCCGGGGTAGATAAAACCACCCATCCTGATCTGTCCGATTCGGCTCGGTGATAGCCGGCACATCCGAACTGTCCCGGCTTGAACCCGTATGGTAAAGCCGCAATTCGTAATAAGTTCGAGTATTCAGACTGTGTGTAACCGTGAGATAAGCCAGGTGACTCTGAAAAAGATTCTCGCCCGAAGACGAAAAGCCTACCGGCAAGAAAATATTCCGCCCGCCCTGGCCCGTGCCCTTGATCGATCCGGCCCAGTTCCCGAGCGAATACAATCTCTTATTCCGTTCATACAACCCACCCAGCTTCAGTTTCACATTGTCCGTCGATTGATGCGTGACCGTCAGCAGATTCTGCGTATTAAACGGCGTGGTTGGCTGTGCCGAAGGGAATCGGGCGGCCGACCGGTTGTAGGTCGTACTGAAAAAGAACGAAATATCCTCAGACGTCAGGGGCCCCGAAAACGTACTTTCAAGCCGATGCCCCGTATACCCCGTATAATCCGTCTGATTGTGCACCAATGCCCCGGTCTCTGGATCCCGTTCATTCAGCCAGACCTGGTCGTCCCATTTCATATGGTCCCGATGCAGCGGACTTTGATACAAATTTTCGCCCCAGTGCTGCTGCCCGGATGGCGTAAACCGATAATCTCCCATCCCCGAAAATTCCTGGCCCCCCTCGCGTGTCACCACCGTCACCACACCGGCAAGCGCATTGCCAAACTCGGCGTTCATTCCCCCGGTCAGCACACTCACTTCCTGAATCGCAGACAAATTCACATCGTTAAAACCGCCGCGCCCTACTTCAATGCCGTCCACATAATAGCCGACCATAGTGCCTACAGTTGCCCGGCTTTCACTGCCCCGAATCCGGTTGCTGCCATCCAGGGCCATCCCCGGTTGCAGGGCAATCAGCTGGCGTGTATTACGCACCATTGGAACCGCCTGAATATCTTCAATCGTCACCACATGCTTGCTCGTGGTCTTATCCGGCTCCACGGCCGGCCGGGTTGCCACCACCACCAGTTCATCCATTTCGAGGGCCTCTTCCCCCAGCGAAAAATCGATTGTAGTGGTATAATCGGCAATAATCTGAACTTCCTGCTTCGTCTCCGAATGATATCCGATCATCGATGCGGTTACCGAAACCGTTCCCGGCTTCACCAACAAAATGAAATAATGGCCTTCCGCATCGGTCGAAGTCCCCAGTTTGGTGCCCTCCACCAGCACATTCACTCCCGGAAGTCCTTCTCCGGTTGTCCGGTCACGCACCACCCCCGCAATCTTTCCGGTCGTGGCCGCAAAAACACCTGTCGACAAGCCCAGTATCAGAGCCAACATCAGGCACATCGGAACAAAACCGTATCTGTTCGCCATACAAATGCTCCTTTAAAAATAAACCTTCAAGGCCGCGTATATATCGATAAATGTAATGGGAAACACATCCTCGATTTCCCATGCTTCCATCGATCGCAAATCCCCATCAAAAAAATGATACCGTGCCCGCACATCCACGCCCAGGGTGCCCGAAATAGCTGTCACCCCAAATCCCAGTGTGGCACCAAGCGAGGTATGATCGTCCACCTGGGGCTCCAAAAGCAGGGTCGTATCCAGAGGCTCTCGTCGTTGATTTGGATACACCAGGCCCGAAATCTCATCCTGATAATCATAAAACCCTGCCCCAACTGCAAGATAGGGATCAAAATGCAATCCCGTATCGCTGCCCCATTGCCCCAATCGAACGACCGCATTGGTCAAAAAGCTGTTCAGCCTGAACTTCGATTTGGCCTGCGGACTGGCATATTCCTTTCTGTCCAGCGACCAGATAAAGGTTCGGTCTTCGATTTTTCCATCGCTCAAACCTGCACGGTGATATTCAAATTCCAACCAGACCCGCTCGCTCATCCGCTGCTGGAACACCAGGCCAAAATTCTGCTTGGTCGGATACCGCTCGGCCAGCCCTTGAACAGGCACATTCAAGCCCACAAAGACCCCGATGCCAAACCGCGGTTCCCCCTCGGCAGAAACAGGCCCCACAGCACAGACAGCAACCAGACCCAAACTCAAAAACCATCTGCAAACCCTGTCCATATCCCTTCCTCTATAAACCCGGTCAGATCCTCTGTTGAAACTTCACGAATACCCCTGGCAAGGTGGTATAAAACTTAACTTAAATCATGCAGTCGCATTCTCTAAAAATATTCAAAATATTAATTTTTAATCACTTATAAAATACAAAAACACCGAAACCAAATCAAATTCTGCCCCAAAAAAGCAAAAAGCTCCCCTTCCTATCCAATCGGTTCAAAACAAACGGATTGAATCAAAATAGGAGCCTTCAAAACAACGTGCCGAACCTGCGTGTAAATCGGCCACCTTATTCACTCAAAAATCGGGTTTCATCTCTTCCCCGGCCCTCTCTTAGATACACTGTATACACCTTCCCCAACAACCGCCTCAATCGATCAAGCCACCATCCATTCCTGATAGACAGGCATCAACGTCTCTTTCAATTGCGAACGGGCCCGAAACAGCCTGGACTTCACCGTGCCCACCGAGCACCCCAGGCTGGTGGCGATCTCCTCATACGACAGCCCGTTCAATTCCCGCATGACCAGCGCAGTCCGGTAATCCGGCACCAACAAGGCCAGCGCCGCTTCCAGCGTTTCGTGAAACTCCCGACGCGCTACCTTCACATCCGGCCTTTCCGGCTGGGTAAACAATGCTTCACTCTCCTCACACCGATCCCACCATTCTTTCATCCTGGACACATTTTTTCTACGCTTTTGCACCTTCATCCAGTCCAGACAACAGTTTACCCCAATGCGATACACCCAGGTATAAAACTTTGACTGTCCCTGGAACCGATGCAACGACCGATAGGCCTTCAGAAAGACTTCCTGGGCCAAATCGTCTGCATCCTCCCGGTTTCCCACCAGCGCATAAACCATCTGAAAAATGCGCTCATGGTGCCGTCGAACCAGTTCGGAAAAAGCCCCCTGATCCCCATCACGGGCCAGATCCACCAGTTCATGGTCTTCCATTTCGTACAAGTCTGTGGTCATCAGACCGGACATGCACCACCCCTTTATAAAAATACCTCCTGTCCTGAACCATAGCTTGACAGGAGGCGCGTATTATGGACTGCCGCCAAAGTTCACACCCAGACTAAACCGCAACGAACTGTCGGCTTCATCATCTGCAATCATTATCTTCATTTCTCCAAACCAGGATGCTCCCTTGCCCATCCGCTTCTGAAAACCCAGCGGCACGTTCACCGTCACCTTCACATCTCTGCCCGTCTCATTCGACTGGAGAATGTGGATTCCCGGTCCTGCCCCTGCATACCAGCGCGTACCCTCTGCATGGCCAAAGAAATACCACCCCTCCCAACTCACCGAATATATCTGGACCTGATCTTTCAGCACCAGATCGACCCCCGAAACCCAATGAAACCGCTCGGAAAATGCCGACCCTAGATCTGTATACGCCCCCAGCGCCAGCCACACCTGATCAAACTCACCCCCAACGGTTCCACCAAACCCCAGCGTCTGCTGCCGACCAAGGTCCATTCCCACCTTTAGACCCATTCCGTCAATCCCCACCGCGTCTGCCGGTGCGACAGCCAGAAACAATGCCAGGAGACCACCTAAAATCCACCTTAATTTAAGAAAATTCAAATACATATAACCAACCTACCCTACCCTCCCACGGGTTTGATTCAATGCCTTCTCCCAGGCAACTTTCTCTTTAGACCCGGAAACCCCCCAAACCGTTCCCTCTTCAACCCCGCTTTTTACAAAATGAATGCCTATTTTAACAAAGTTTTACATTTTCGAACCTAAAAGCCCTCCGATGGATATATCCACCGAAGGGCTTTAAAGCTTCTGATTTGCACACTTCCAACCCGGAATCCTTCCCTAATTCGCCGGCCTCAAAACTGTATACTGCTTCCCATTCCCTCGAGGCACCGTTGCTTCCTGATACGACACAATAAACGCCCGCCGCACCCGATCCGTCCGATTCCCCTTGGAATGATGCCAGAGGCAGGCACTGAACAACAACATATCCCCCATCTTCACCGGACAGAGAATCGCATCGTCAAACATCAAATCCGCCGACCCCATACACTTGGGACACTGCCCGCCATACGGCCCATGGGCTACCACCCCACCCTTGTGGCTTCCCGGCACCACCCACATACACCCGTTTTCCTCATCCGTATCCTGCAACGGAATCCAGGTGGACATCCGCGTCTCACTGGGTGCCTGCGCATTATAATACGCATCGTCCTGATGCCAGTGACAGATTTCGTCGGATCGCGGCGACTTCGCCGTCAACTTGCCCGAAAAAATCGAAATTCCCGGCTTCACAATATCCTCAATCAACGTCAGCACCCGTTCGTCCCGCGCAAACTGCTGCGTCACCTCCGACCGCAACCCCAACTGCATCACCCACCCCGGATTCCGCCCCAAATCCTCCTGCGTCGCCTGAATCCGATCCATCTCCCGATCCATCGCTTCCAACTCGTCCTTCGGGAAAACATCGTGCAAAAGGACATAGCCCTGTTCGTGGTAAGTTGAAAGTTCTTCGGATGTGAGCTTAGCTATTTGAACGGTTGCCATTTAGACCCATTCCTCCTGAATAAATGGTAATCAAAACTCCGCAATGGGTCAAGAGCCCATCTCAATCCTTCAAAAATAGCTCCACCACAGGCACCGTCACATTCGGCTTCTGTACCGGCAACTCCAGCGTCAACGTCTTCGCATCCAGGCAAACCCATCCACCTTTACCTCCCATTCATTCCTGATTTAATCCTGATTTCCAGGCTCCGGCTGATACGTCTCCGCAATCGCTGGATCCGTATCGGTCATCTCAATCAACTCCAACAACGCCCTGTGCAACCGCTTCGCCTCGTCTTTGTTCTCCGTCAACACATTCTTCTCCTGCCCCGAATCGTCCGGCATATAAAACAACTCATCCACCCGCCGCTCCGGCATATTCCGACAGTCGTATCGCTCCGTGCGAATCGGTTTTGGCCCCTTATATTTCAAATCCTTATTCGGCCAGTAAACCAGCGTCCACGTCCCATCCGTCACCGTAGCAGGCACCGTTCCCCAACTGTCATTCAAATTCCGTCCACTAATCGCGAACTCCCGATGCTGAACGGTCTCTCCCCGCAAAACACCCACAAACGACTGGCCCTGTATACCACCCGGCATATCCAATCCTGCCAATTCGCACACGGTTGGAAACACATCCACCGGTTGCACGAGACTATCCACCTGCTTGCCTGCCATCTGACTGTCTGGATGATAGATGATAAACGGAAGGTGAATCATAGGCTCATAGAGCTGCCCCCAGTCGCCCCAGGGCTTGCCCTGCAACCCGTGATCGCCAAAATAGTGCCCGTGATCCGCCATCACCAGCAAAACAGTATTTTCTTTCAGTCCCAGCACACCAATCGTGTCCCAGAGCATCCCCAACCATCGGTCCACCATCGTCACCTCTGCCGCATACAACCCGCGTACATGGTTCAGTTCCTTCTCTGTCATATAATTGGAGAACCCATAACAGGGATAAATAATCTCATCGCCCTTATAGCCCGGATCGTACATATCCACATAATACTGCGGCGGGTCCCAGGGCTCGTGCGGATCCCACGAATCGATCCACAGAAAAAACCCGTCCTTCACATAATTTCTTTCCAGCCAGTGCATCGCCTCGGTAAACACCCGGGGCGCCAGATAATCCGACTCAAACAACCGGCCCCGCTGATTCGCCAGATAGCGTATCACACCCGGCTTCACCTTGTCCTGACTGGCAGGCCATTCGATCTCATTCAGTTCATCGCTGATCCACGGCTCGCCCCCCTGCCCGCGAATCCACTCAATCGACCCGAATCCCCGATCCAGAAAATTCCCCTGCGTCATAAACATCGGCGTATCAAAAATCAACCCCGTCGTATACCCCGCCCTTCGAAACGTCTCCGCCATCGTCGGCAAATCCCGCTCCATCTCCGACCACGTATTAAACGGATGCCCCCACCGACCCGTAAACAAATCCCGCCGACAAGGCAGCGTCGGAAACGACCCCGAATACGCCTTTTCAAACACCAACGATTCACTGGCCAACCGATCCATATTCGGCGTTCGAGCCCGATCCCCATAAGCCCCCACATGGTCTGCCCGCAAAGAATCCAACATCACACAAATAACGTTCATATTGACCCCCTCATTCAGAACTCACTCGACAATACTACCTGTCGCTCGCAAAAGCGTCTCCTGCACCAGCAACTCGTGCTCATAAGACCGATCCGGCTCGGCCTCCCCTTGAATCGCTTTCAAAAACGCCTCCAACTCCAGATCGTATGTATCCTGCCGCGACTGCTTCTCCACCGCCACAAACTGCACCCCTTCCTGATATCCACCTCGCGCCTCATCTAAAACCAGCCGAATCTCTTCGGCCGGTTCCATCGGCTCCATAATTGCACTTCCCTTCGTGCCATACACCTCAAACCGCCGTGCCATGGGCCGAACCTCCAGGGCCGCAATATCCACAATCGCCATCGCCCGTTCAAATTCAAAAATCCCAATTGTGTTATCGCTAAAGCCCGACACCGATCCGGTTTCATTCCTAAAAAACGACGTCACCTTTTCTGCCCGCCCCAGAAGCCACACAATCTGATCCAGTTGGTGCCCGGCCAGATCGAAAAAAACCCCACCTTTGTGAACCCGAATCGTCTCCCGCTGTGCCGGGGCAAGATACGTCGACATATGCGCTCGCACCTCAAACACATCCCCCAAAAAACCCGACTTCACCCAATCCGCAATCTTCCGATACCCATCGTGATACCGAAACATATACCCCATCTGAATCAACAGCTCCTGCTCCCGTGCACTTGCCACCACCCGCTGCCACTGTTCCCAGTTATCCCCCGCCGGTTTGTCATACCACACATGTTTCCCCGCCTGCACAATCGCCTCCGTCTGATCCAGGCTTTCAATATTTCGCTCCTCCGAAGCAATCGCCACAATCGAATCATCCCCCAGCATCTCCTCTGCCGAATCAAACCAGTGCACACCCGCAAAAGCCCCGTTCCCTGCTACACTTTTTCGCTGTTCTGCATCGGGTTCATACACCCCCACAACCTCGACTTCTGGATTTTCAAGCATCGACCGCATCTTACCACCCGCATGTCCATGTTTCGTACCGTATTGCGCCATTTTAATCATCGTTCACTCCGATCGACAAGTGCCTGCGCTCCTAAAAAACCTAAACTACAACAAACCCTTTTCGTTCTTCTTCGGTCATACCCATAACGCATTCCTCCCTCACATGGTAAGGTCTCTTCCATTGCGCCTGTAGGATATAACACCATCGCATCGAAGTCAAACGGGTTGTCCCCCGCCTGACAAGCCATTTGGCCCTCACAAATTCCTTGTCTTTCTCTCCATTTTTTTTATATCATACGCCCATCTTTCCAGCCGGAAGCATCCACACCTAAGGAGAACCAATCGATGGTCGACCAAACTGCCAGACGGGGTTTGTTGCAACGCCTTGAAGAAGACGCTGTCATTTGTGCCGAAGGGTATCTCTTTGAGCTCGAACGCCGGGGCTATCTCCAGGCCGGAGCCTTTGTCCCCGAAGTGGTTTTGGAATACCCCGAAGCCGTTGCCGCCCTCCACCGTGAATTCCTTCGCGCCGGTTCCGATGTCATCGAAGCCCTCACCTATTACGGCCACCGGGAAAAACTGCGACTCATCGGCAAAGAAGATCTGCTCGAACCCCTTCAGCGAAACGCACTTGTCCTTGCCCACTCCATTGCAAGCGAAGCCGAAGGAGAACCGCCGTTGGTGGCCGGAAACATCTGCAACACCAACATATGGCACCCGGACGAAAAAAAATCCGATGACCTGGTCCGAACCATGTTCGAAGAGCAAGTCGGCTGGGCAGCAGACGCCAGGGTAGACTTTATCATCGCCGAAACCTTTTCCTTTTTAGGCGAAGCCCAAATCGCGCTCGAAACCGTCAAAGCCTTCGACCTCCCCGTCGTCGCCACCCTCACCCTGCACAGAGACGAATACCTCAGAGATGACGTCCAGATTGAAGAGGCCGTCAAACAACTGGAACAGGCCGGTGCCGATGTGGTAGGCCTGAACTGCGCCCGAGGTCCCAATACCATGATGCCCCTGCTGAAACGCGTTCGAGAAGCCGTATCCTGTCATGTGGCCGCTCTACCTGTCCCCTATCGAACTTCCAAGGACCACCCCACCATGCAGTCCCTTCGGGATCCCGACTGCGGCTGCATCCCCGACGACCGCCCTTTCCCAACCGCCTTAGATCCCTTCACCTGCAACCGCTATGAAATCGCCGACTTTGCCAAAGAAGCGTATGACCTGAACGTCCGCTACCTCGGCGTCTGTTGCGGAGGCGCACCCCACCATGTCCGCGCCATTGCCGAAGCCCTGGGCCGATTTCCGGCCGCCAGCCGCTATTCGCCCGACATGTCCAAACACTATGCATTTGGCAAAGAAGCAAGCCTCAAAAAGTACAATCAGGACAATATCAAAAATCTCTGAATCGAACCCTTTACCCTACAACGCCCCGCAATCACCGATCCCGATTTTAAAGCCGTCTTCAGAATGTAAACAAATGACACGTTCCAATACTCCCATGCGCCTCTGTATCTGGTCTGGCCCCCGCAATATCTCAACGGCACTGATGTATTCATTTACGCAGCGTTCCGACACCCGCGTACTGGACGAACCGCTCTATGGCCATTACCTCCGTGTCTCCAACGCACCCCATCCAGGCGCCGAAGAAATTATGGACCATATGGAATGCGATGGAGAACAAGTGATCCAAAACACTATCCTTGGACCTTGCGATTGCAACATCCTTTTTATGAAACAAATGGCCCACCACCTGGTAGATCTCAACCTGGACTTCCTTCAACACACCACCAATGTCCTGCTGATTCGCGACCCTGTGGATATGCTGCCCTCCCTTGTCAACCAGCTTGAAACCCCCAGTTTGAGAGACACCGGATTTAAAAAACTGGTAGACCTTCAGGAGCACCTGATCGGCCTGGGGCAAACCCCTCAAATCCTCGATTCCCGAGAACTGCTGAAAGATCCCCCCGGTGTGCTGCAGGAACTTTGCAACCAACTGGCAATTCCGTTCGATTCCGCCATGCTCAACTGGACAGCGGGTGCCCGTCCGGAAGATGGCATCTGGGCGAAATACTGGTATCACAGCGTCCACAAATCCACCACCTTCCAACCCTACCAACCCAAACCCGATCCATTCCCCGAGCGCCTCCGTTCCCTGCTAAACACCTGCCAGACATATTACGACCGCCTCTTCCAGAATGCCATTAAAGCATCCGCTTAAACCCTCATCCAAATGCCCAAGGCACGCCCCATCTCATCTATGCCCCCTTCCCGTGAGGGGCTTTCTGTCCATTCCGGGCGTGATCTTTTCGGGCACCCAAGCCCTCTCCCTGTCTCGCTCCGCTCGACGGTCCCTCTCCCACTTGAGAGGGCCTCACCACCCTATCCATTTTGACAGGTCCAAATAAGAAAGGACTTTACATGCCAGAACTTCCCAACCCCAAAAATGAATCGATTCTGATCCACGTCGGCGGCATATTACTTCCCAGAAACGAGGCCAAAATCTCCGTTTTCGACAGTGTGGTCCAAGGCGGCGACGCCGTCTGGGAAGGCCTGCGAGTCTACGACGGCAAAATCTTCCAGCTCGACCCCCACCTCGACCGCCTCTTCGATTCGGCCAAAGCCATGGCCTTTGCCGAAGTGCCCACCCGGGACGAGGTCAAACAGGCCATTTTTGATACGCTCAAAGCCAACGACATGCGCGACGGCGTTCACATCCGCCTCACCCTCACCCGGGGGGAGAAAGTCACCTCCGGCATGAGTCCGCACTTCAACCAGTACGGCCCCTGCCTCATTGTCCTGCCCGAATGGAAACCCCCCGTATACCCGTCTTCCGGCATTCGCCTGATCACTGCTTCGGTCCGCCGAAATCCACCCCAGTGTGTCGATTCCAAAATTCACCACAACAACCTGATCAACAACATTCTGGCCAAAATAGAAGCCAATGTGGCCGGTGTCGATGACGCTGTGATGCTCGATATTTTTGGCTATGTTTCCGAAACCAATGCCACCAACATTTTCATCATCAAAAAGGAGAAACTCCTCACCCCGCACGCCGACTCCTGCCTGCCAGGCATCACCCGGGGTGTGGTCATCGAAACGGCCCGAAACGCCGATATAGAAGCCATCGAACGCAACGTCTCCCTCACCGAAATCTACACCGCCGACGAAGCCTTCACCACCGGCACCATGGGCGAACTCACTCCCGTCCTGGAAGTCGATGGCCGCACCATCGGCACCGGCCACCGTCCGGTTACCGACCGGTTGCGCGACCTGTACGCAAAAAGAACGGCAGCCGAAGGGGAGCCGCTGCCGTTCTAAATAAAAGATATTGTGCCAGACGATTTACTTATTCTGTTTTTGCATCACAATGGCCAACTGCTGAATAATAATCTCATTTTGCACATAAATCGCCTTGAGATATCCGGTTTGACCTTCCTGAATCTTGCCATTCCCCAGATCAAATTCCCCGAGCTTCTGGGACCGCTGAAATTGTTTTCGCAACGAATCCAGAACCGTATCTTGTAATACCAATTGGTGTGGCGAAACAGCCACAATCGGACGCACCTGCGCCCGCACTGGTTTGACCCCCTCTTGCAACAAAACCAACCCCATCAGCAGAACCCCCAGGCCAATCAGAAATCGAAACATAGCACGTGACTTCATGGAACACCTCCTTAGTTCCGTTGTGAAAAAGGCCTCTCCTTCCCCTCATGATACCGAGTCGCGATGTGGACACCGCTCAATCTCTTTCTTGCCGTTCCCGCAATACCACCTGCATCGGATCGGGAATCGCATAGGGTTTCACGCTCTGCTCGTGCAACCACTCGGCCAAATGATGGTCCAACCGATTTACAATCTCCGGCTGTGCATCCCGAAGATTGGTGGTCTGAAACCGGTCTTCTTCCATATCGTACAATTCTACTGGTTCAAATTGACCATACCCAAAATCGTCATACGTTCGCACCATCAAATGCTGCCTGGTCCGCACCGCCCGTTGCAACGTATACAATCCGTGACCCCACACCAGATAATCGCGTTCAAACGACGATTCCCCTCTCAAATGCCCCGCCAGGGAGTTTCCGTCATAATGTTCGGGCACTTCTCCGCCTGTTAATTCCACC
The DNA here is from genome assembly GCA_027296045.1 of bacterium. GTDB lineage: Bacteria > Latescibacterota > UBA2968 > UBA2968 > UBA2968 > JAPUJS01. Next base: position 13,315 of record JAPUJS010000471.1, read on the forward strand.
AGGGCCGCAGCCAAATCTACATTATACAAGAGTGCATCGCAAGTCCCGCCTTCGGGCGCAACACCCGGCCATTTCACAATCAACGGCACATTGTGAATGGCTTCATCGGCACACACATGGTCTGAATAAATCCCATGCTCGCCGAAATTATCCCCGTGATCGGCACTGATAATAATCGCCGTATCTTCCAGCACCCCCTGCCGATCCAGCTCATCCAACACCACCTGAAGCTGATGATCGGTATAGGCAATCGCCGCATCATATCCCGTAATCATATGCTCGAAATCCTGGCGATTTCGTATGGCCCCTGGCATCAAAGGCGTTCGACTTTCGTTGTTGGGAAACTGTCCAAAGGCCGTAAACTTGCCCTCCATCGACCGGTGCACTTCCAGCGTCTCTTCATCGGGCCACGGCTGGTCCACGGGGAAATCCTGGAACCGGTCCGCCCAGCTTGCATCCATCGTATTATAAATGCGATGCGGATCCCAGTAATTTACATACAGAAAATAGTCCTCCCGAGTTGCGTTGTACTTCAACCAGCGCAAAAGCGCTTCGTTCACCTCTTCAGCCGACTCCTGCCCCGTCTTTAGATTGGGCGAATGCATCTCCGTCCACCCCAGGGAAAACCACACCGCACAATGACGCACCGGGAAATTGGAGAAACATATCGTCTCCACGCCGTTTTCCCGAATCTTACGCTGCAACAACTGATTTTCAGGGGCAGCCCCCCCGTATGTACGCTCCCGAATCGACAGCTTCGACCCCGGCCCTCCGTGTGTCACCACCCCATTGTTGATCCCAAAGCGCCCCGAAACAAACGCATGGCGCGATGGCATACACGGGGAATCGGAACAATAGTAATGGTTAAACCGCATCCCTTGTGCTGCAATTGCATCCATGGTTGGAGATGTCGGACGACTGTATCCATAACACCCCAGATGGTCCGGCCTCAAACTATCAATATCAAAATAAAGAATCCGCATCCGATCTCCCTTAAGTCAACAAAATAGGATAATAGCCAATCCCTAACTATAAGTAAAGCAGAAACACAGCATAATATTCACGAAATATTTGACTCATATGTATTATTTACTTACATTTACGAATCTTCGAAAGGATACGTGTATGAAAACCAAAAACGCCTGGCGACGGTTTTTCCTCATCGCAGGACCCGTCATCCTGGCGGCCGCCCTGATCGTGGCATTTGTACCTGCCCACCGCAACCTGGCCGGCCTTTTTCTGTTCACCATTGTCTCCAATACCGTCGTCCCCATGCCCTATGAACCAATCATGATTTATATGGGCATGCTCCACCCCCCATTTTGGGCGGCACTGGCCGCAGCACTGGGAAATCTCATTGCCTGTTTTCTGGATTACCGGGCCATCAACTATGCCTTCCAACACCGTCGTCTACAAAAAATACGCGACAGTGAAGTCTACCGGAGCACCGTGCACCATTTCCTCAAACTGCCTTTCTTGAGCATCCTCGTGGCAGCCTTCGCCCCGTTCATTCCCTTCTACATCTTCCGGGTCCTCAGCCCCACCAGCGGCTATCCACTTCGCCGCTACATGGGTGCCGTCTTTCTCGGACGCTTGCCCCGATATTACCTGTTTGCCTTCATGGGCAGCGTCCTCATCCCATCCAAACTCCTGGCCGCAAGTGCGATCATCCTGATTGTCTGCGTCGGACTCTATCTCCTGGTCCAACGCCATCTCATCGCAAAGCAAAAATACCGATCGGCTATCAACTTGCATTCAGATACGCCACCCCTCGAAGCCAGATATTAAAAAACAACCCCCGGGATCCGACAATCCCGGGGGTTGTTTTTTAATATCATACCTTATTTCGAAGTCCGACCAAAATTCTGCGCAAAAATCAGAAAGTCTGCAAAATCTACCTTCCCATCCCCATCCAGGTCTGCCTCCTCGGGTGGATTGTCCAACCCGAACACCTGCACAAACGATAGAAAATCTGGAAACGCCACCACACCATTCCCATCAAAATCTCCGGGCAAGACATTCAGTGCAGTCTCCCGGATCACCGTCACCGATATCTGGTCCGAAGCGCCCTTGGGGTCGCGGACCTCTACAACTATGACCTCTGTGCCGGTCCAGTCCAGAGGTGCAAAAAATCGAAGGGACTGCCCGCCTTCGATCGCCACCAAAACCTGGCCCAAAATCTGGGCAGACCAGGAAAGTCCTGCAAGATCGTCGTCGACATCCTCTACAGCAGATATCAGACTGATGACCACATTCCGACCGGTCAGCCGCACAGTATCTGGAATTGCGCCGGAACGGATTTGGGGCGCGTCGTTCACCGAAATCACCTGAAGGGATCGTACATCCTCCACCCGGCCACCGGCCGCATCGGTCACGGCAAACGTCATTTGCACCTCCCCGTGAAAATGCGCAGCCGGTACTATTTTTACCTTGGAAGAATCGCCCGCAAACGGATGGATCACAGTCACCAGCGTATCCGAACTCCCAATCTGCCAGACCAGTTGGGAAGATTCTGCATCGGAAGCCAGTCCATCCAGGTCCACAACAAGCCCACTGTCCTCCGGGGTGCTAAATGTATCGGGCAACAACAAAACAGGGGGTATATTGCCGTAAAACAGCGGCCGGACCCCCTCAAATTCAAATATACTGCCCATTACCGAAGGCACGGTATAGACGCTAATCTGGCGCACGGCAGCATTTCGATACAATGTGATATCCGAACCCTCACGCAACGATCCGATCACCCGTAACAAAACCGTGACCAGACGACCGGATATCTCCTTTCCCGACAGGTCCGCCTCGGCATAATGAATCACAGACAGGCTATCGGACAACACCAGCAGGCTATCTGCCAACACCGTGCCCAATAATCCCCCCGGACTGCCCACCTGGAAACCCGGATCGGGCAGCGCATCGATCACCTCAAACAATCGCCCATCCAATCTCAAGAACACTTCCACACCCGTCAGAACCGTGCCCGCTCCATCCACATCCACCCCCACCTGTACGGTATCGCCCACCGCAGCAAAAAAGGCCGTATCACCTGAAGCTGTTCGAATGGTCAATACAACGGCATCGGCAGACGTCGCCCACCCCATCTGGGCCCATATAATTATCCAAAAAAGATGCACCCTCAAACCAGGCATCCCCCATTGAACAACGCGACTACTTGACCAGCAGGGCCTTTTTTACATCTACAAAATCGCCAACCACCAGTCGATACAGATAAATTCCCGAAGCAACCGACCGTCCCAGGTTGTCCCGGCCGTCCCAGGTCACACGGTGATACCCCGGCTCCATGGCCTCGAACACCAGGGTTTTCACCTCCTGACCCAGGGGCGAATAGACGATCAACAACACATCGGAAGGGGTGGAGACCGCAAATGGGATGGTTGTGGTAGGATTGAACGGGTTGGGATGGTTTTGCAACAATTCAGACCGGATCGGCAGTCCCAAAGACCGATCCAGCACCGTCAACGGTGTGCCGGCCGCAAAGGCCATGCTGCCGTCGACATCTAAAACCTGAATATTCTCCAATCGGATCTGCCGCCCGGGTGTATCCAGCCAGGCCAGATCGCCTTCGCCTGAAAAACCTGCGACCCCCTTCGGCAAAACCATAGAAATCCGCACCCCCGTCTCGCCCCGTCGCTTGAAGGTCCGGGTCAAAACCATTGGCTTGCGATTCCCCCAGGCCGACCCAACTTCCACCTCGACCTTCGAATCCGATTCTCCAGACAAAATCAGATCGGCACTAAACCCAACCAGGTGTTCTGCCCCTTCCACTCGCAACACGTCACGGATGGCATCTCGGACCAACAGAATCCGGGCAGGCGAAAGGGCCGGTTTGGCAGGAACGGCACTTCCCAATCCCTCTTCGCCGAAATTGGACTGCAACAGTGCAAAGTCGGCCAGGTTCACCACGCCGTCCCCGTTGAAATCTGCCCCCCATGCCGGACTCTCCGAAGCAAACCCAGAGGCCCCAAAATAGGTGGCCAGAATCCCAAAATCGGCCAGATCCGCCCGGTTGTCGTCATTGGCGTCTCCAGCCCGCAATTCTGGTGCAATCAGCGAAGAATCTTTGGACACCCATTGAAAAGAAACCGGATCAGCCACACCTGTCAAACTGTCCACCACCACCGAATCGGTCGATACACGGCCACGTAGATAGTGGAACGCTTTCACAAACAAACCAAATTTACCGGGAGGGACCTGATCTAGCAAAAATCCACCGTCTGCATCCAGCACGGTCTGAAATCCATTTTTTGTCATATCCAGGTCATTGGAGGGATGAAAGACAATCGAATCGGGCAGGGCTGTACCGGCCGAATTGTTCTGTGTCAGATCAAACCGGACCGGCAGGTTTAAATTCTCACTTCGCCCCTGGAAAGCCACACGTCCCTGAACCCTGAAATTTTTAAAAATAAGAGTGCTTGCCGACAAGACAAAAGGCCGGATAATTGTCCCATCTCCCCGGCTGGCGAGCACCGTTTGCCGTACCGATGCGGTATCATTCAACACCGTCATCTGCGTGGTGGCATTTTTGCGGGTCACAAACCGAAAACTTCCCACCGGCACGGGACCTTCTCCCAGGGTGGGTAAAAATCCCAACCCGTAGTCGATCCCGGTGCTATCGACCGGTTCAATCCGATTTTGCAAAATGCGGGCATTTTGGACCAGGCTGGAATCGACCAGAAACGGCTGGATTCCCGATGCAACCGTATTGTTGTCCAGAATGCGCACGGCAGCAGAATCAAAATTCATAAACAGAGAAAAACTCTGAATATCGTGTCCAAGCGGATTCAGCCGAACGATTGCCTGAATGGTGTCCCCAATATTGTATGGACTATTTCCCGAAAACCGAAAATCAAAAAAAGGCTGGGCTTTGGATACCGCGCTCACAATCGTTGACTGGCCCGAAAGTGCGCCGGTGTTGTCTTCACTGGCCAAATAATAATAGTGCGTCACCCCGAGTGTTGCCCCACTGTCCACAAAACTTCGATGCACAAAGGTGGTATCCACCGTTTTGGCGGCTGTTGTATCCACACGCACCAATTCGCTAAAAGGGCCGTTTGGGGAAAGCGCTCTAAAAATCCGATAGGCCACCGCCCGCCCGGTCGTTTCGTCCACCCGTGGCCGGATCCAGGTCAGGTCCACATTGTCTCCCAGGTCTCCCTGTCGGTCCGCAGCCGTGACGTTCCGGGGTGCCGCAGGGATTTTGATCGAAGGCGCAACACTGTTGGCAAACAAAGTGACCACGCTGGAGGAAGGCGAAGTCACACAAATATCCAGTTGTCCGTCGCCATTCAAATCTGCCGCTGCCGCATCCCCAGGAGATGAAATAGACCCGTATGAAAGGGTGGTCGAAAAAACGCCGTTTCCATCATTCACCAGCGCTTCGACAACCCCGCCTTGCCTGGGCTTGAGCAGGTCGGGATAAAAGTCGAAATCCAGATCGGCCGCCACCAACGTAGAAGCCGTGTCGTTTAATGTATAGACAACCGGGTTGGCCCGATCGAAAGTTCCCTGATTGTTAAAAAAAACCAGTATTTTGGCATCGGCGGTTGCCACAGCCAGGTCTACTTGTCCGTCGATATCCAGATCGGAATCCACCAGATGTCCGGGACGAACGCCGATATTGGTACCCTGGTCAATGGAGAAATTGAGATTCCCCTGGCTGGTCATCACAACCAGCACCCCTTCCGAAGCGCTGGTGAAAGCCACGTCTGGAATGCCGTCCCCGGAAAAATCATTGGCCACAAGATCGGAAACGCCTCCCACCGTCGTGAAGGTTCTGGGGGCTTCAAAACTTCCTTTGCCATCATTGAGAAAAATCAGGGCAGCCCCGCCCGTCCCGCCGGCCGTTGTCAGATCCAGATCCCCATCCCCATCCAGATCGGCCAGAGCCAATCCTCCTGGAGCTCCACCCACAAACAGATCGGTGGGCGATGCAAAAACGCCGGTGCTGTCGTTAAACAATACCGAAAGGGTCTGCTTAATCGCGTTGGCAGTTGCCAGATCCACATCGCCATCCCCATCCAGGTCGCCCACACGCGTGGCAATAGGACCACTGCCCACTCGGAAGTCATTTCGGGTAAACACAGCCCCTTGCGACGAGTTCAAATAAACCGAGAGGTCGTTTTCTCCCGAATTCGCGACAATCACATCGATGGCACCGTCCCCATTTAAATCTGCCATCGCCACGGCTTCCGGATGCACACCTGCCGCCAATACAGACACCGCTCCCAGTCCCACTTGTTTGAGACGTTGGACGCCTGAAGACAATGCGCTCACTCCCACATAAATCACATTGGAACTGTCGGGATGGACCACCACGGTAGACACTGAGCCACCGGCAGACAAATTGCGGGTAATATCCAACCAGATCCCGGCATTGTCGGCCGATTTAAAAACCTGTCCCGTAGACGTGCCTGCATACAAAATATTGGGATCGGTAAGAGAGATCGCCAGGCTGGTCACACTGGACGCTGTCAGCCCATTATTGGAAGCACTCCAGCTCGCGCCAGCATCCACGCTTCGAGACACCGACACATCAAACGTGCCTGCATACACCGTATCGGTCTGGGTGGGATGGACCGCCAGAGCAGATACCCGCATACTCAACCCCCCATTGATCTGGGTCCAAACCGTCCCGTCATCTAGCGTCCGATAGAGCCCATCTCCGTCTGTCCCCACATAAATGGTATCCGACGTTTGTGGCTGAATGGCCAGAGACGTAATCAGAACACTATCCAGCCCTGCAAAACTCCAGGCCGTTCCGCCGTTGGTTGTTTTAAACAGGGAATCGGGCGTACCGGCGTACACTTTGTCGGCATCCAGAGGATCCACAACCAGGGCATTGACCTGCCGGCCCGTAAACCCGGTCGCAGACCAGGTGGTCCCGAAATCGGTGGACTTGTAGACCCCACGGTTCAATGTACCGGCATAGATCACGGAAGAATCGCTTGGGGCAATGACCAGCGCCAGAACAGAATCGGCTACCGATGTTGCCCCCACTTCGGTCCAGGTATTTCCCCGATTGAGGCTGCGAAAAATGGTCCCCGGCAACGTTCCAGCATAAAGCGTATCTGTAAATTGAGGATGGACCACCAGCGTTCGCACATCATGCAGCCCCGACGGCCCGTTGGAAAACCACACATTGGTGGTATCCGACTGTCCAAAACTTTGCCCGGACAATACCATCCAAAAACCAAAGGCCCACACCAATCGTCTCATCAAAACAGTCATGGGGAAACTCCACCAGCAGGCTTAGACGCCGTATAGTCCGTGCCAAACACATTGGACAGGATCACAAAATCTCCAAATCCCACCTGCCCGTCTCCATCAAAATCGGCCCTGGCATTATAATTTACTTCGCCAATCCTGGTTCCAAACGCGTCAATAAACATGACAAAGTCACCAAACCCCACCACACGATCCCCGTCCAGATCGCCCAGATCGATGGGCGAAACAGGCGGATCGGAAGAGGGTTTGGTACCGGTGGTCGTAAAACTCAAAATCTCACCCGCCGTCCGATTACCGGCTTCGTCTTCAACCACCAGTCGATAATAATACTGGGTGCCCGGAATCAATCCAGGAAGTGTCACATTGTGGATCTGAATCAGATTGCTAAACACGACCTCTTCGACTTCCGAAGAATCCGACAGGTCTTCTACAAACCCCAATCGAAAACGCGATCGCACCGGTTCATCGGTCGTAAACAACAACGCGACAGTCGAATTGGTTACTTCCTGCAAATTGGGCCCCACCAGAACCATTGGAGCCGTCTGATCGGCAGCGCTGGTAAATTGCCAGATGGGGCCAACGGTTTCCAATCCGGCCGCGTCTTTAACCACAATTTGCCAGAAGTAGGTGGTTTCCGGATTGATAGATGCCTGTGAAAATTCCGACTCCGACAGATTTTCAGCCAGGGAAGATAAAAACAATCGGTTGGTTCCGAAGCGCAGTTCGTAGGCCAGCACATCGTCCCGATCTGGATCGCTGCCCAACCACTGAAGCAAAACCGGACCGGCCACATTTTCGACCTGATCGACCGGACTCACATTTTTGGGCACCAATGGCGGGTCGTTTACCGCCTCGACTTCCACGACCACCACCGCCGTATCGCTTGCCCCACTCGGATCGGTCACAACCGCCCGAATCGGATAGGTTCCAAATCCACCTTGGGGTGGCGTAATCCGGACCCGAAGGCTATCGTCTTCTTCCGATGTCACAAGCGCAATCCCGACCAAACTGTCCGGGTCCCAGAAGGTCCAGGTCAACGCCCCAAATGCCGATTCCGAATCGGTTGCCTGATCGTCCAGAGCAACCAGAACCGATACATTTTCCCGGGTCTGAACCACGGAAAAGGGCAAAATCTCAGGCGGCGTGTTGCCCAGCGTGAGACGATTGGTGGCCGGCATTGTAAACGACAGCCCCGAGGGCGTAATCAACTGGGTGTTAAAAAGTGGGTCTTCGGTCAGGACCCGCAAAAGGGTCTGCTCCACCAGCGGGGCAACAACGGCCAGATCGACTTGAACCAGCGTGCCCTGGGTCGTCAAGGAGTCGAAAGACAAAGACAGGGCAGACAGGTGAATGACCCTGCGTCCGGCCCCAGAATCTACCACAGTATTGTTCAAGATCCGCAAATTATCGCTCGTAAACCCGGTTCGGACATAGGGCGTATCGGGTTTCACGACCCGAAACAATGCCTCGTCAAACCTGAAAAAGACATCGACCCCGGAAACGGCGTCCCCGTTCGGAACCAGGGTCATCCCCACCGAGATGGTATCTCCCTGTATCGGGGTATCCAGAGAGTCTGCCCGAAACAGCGTCAACCGGGCGTTCCCAACGCGTTTGGGCGTCTCCAATGCATTCAGGAGAATGCCCAGTTGAGGTTCATCTAAATCGTTGCTTTCAATAACCAGGCTGTCGGTGCGTGCCCGAGAGCTATCGGGAGTGTAGGCCACATTGAGGGTTTTATTTTCCCCTGGCCCCAGGACAAATGCGGTTTCATTGCCCGGACTAAAACGTGCATCTCCAGTGCGAAGGTTGCTTACCCGCAACGAATCATTGCCCGTATTGGATACCTGAACCGATTGGGTTGCCACCACGCCAATGCCCAAACTCACAAAGATCAGCATCTCACTTAAAACAGTGATCTCCGGTCCGATCACCTTGCCTTTCAAAGACACCACCGGTCTCGGCAAAGACGGATCGTCCAGCGCCAGATTGGTCTCAAAAATCAGGGCGTCCACCCAATCGCCGGCCGAACGTGTGTGCAGCGTCACCGTAACCGTCTGGCTATCACCGGGTGCAACCTGAAATTGGGTCAGGGAAACGCTGAAAACCGACGCCGCTTCCTGGGCAGGATACACCCGAGAAACCACCAGGCTCGTGTCTCCACGATTCACAACCACAACATCGGCCTGAACGCTATCGCCCACGGCAACATCGGGAAAAACCAGCGCTCTTGGCAAAAAAACGGCGTCGGGCCCTGCCCAGGCGGGTCTTCCGACCAGGAGCAGAAATACCCAGATCCAACCGCCGTATTTGTAAACCTGATTTTTCAAGAATGCTATTCCCATTCAACAGTACCGGGCGGCTTGTGCGTCACGTCATACGCTACAGCGGCAACACCGTCCAGTGCCAAAATTTCGGCGCTCAAATCCTGTACCAAATTGCGGGGCAATTCGGAAAACCGTGCCGTCATAAAATCCGGGGTATGGATCGGACGCAACACAATCGTTTCTGCCTGGCCATCCGGACTCAATGGCAATAATACGGTCGGCATCTGAGACACCTCCTGCATCTTTCCCCACCGCTCTAGGGCCGCCATGGCCAGTGCATCGGCTTCCCGCAGCAGATCCAGCCGTGAACGGGTTAAAAAGGCCCGTTTCAAATGAAGTTCCGGCGGGGTTTTGGGGGAAAGCAGATAAACCACACGGTTGATCAACCGGAGTGTATTGGTAATCCGGGTGGAAACCTCTTCCAATTGTTCCCAATCTGCATCGCCCCAGACCAGTGCCGGATGTGCATAGGTTCGATAATCCCCCTGAACACCGACACTTTTGATCGGTAAAACCCGAAGGTTTAATCCTGCCTCTGCAGCCATCTCTTGTGCCCGGGCTTTTCCCTCCCGCCCATCATCTTCTGGCGCTCGCCCGTTTGAACACAAACACCGCACGGCCAGACCGGGCCCGGGAAACGGATGGCGCCACACCAGCGATTTCGGCAGTCCTTGTTGTTCGCCCAAATCGCGGACCTCATCCTTATACAACTGCGCCAGGGGCTCGACCACTTTGCCCTGAGCAATCAATTCTTCAATCAGATCGATTCGATTGTGATGGGTCTTGATCAGTGCCGCATGTTCGGTCCCGCCCGATTCAATGGTATCGGGATAAAGCGTGCCCTGACCCAAAAGCCAGTGTTCCGGATCCAGGTCCAGCTCTGCCAGCACCTGGTCTTTCACATCCAGAAATGTCCGGCCAATCGCTTCGCGTTTTGCCTCCGGCTCCACCGTGCCTTCCACGCTCAACAAAAACAGTTCGCTGGCATCCTCCACCCGCAAATTTTCAAACCCCTCCCGCCGGAGAAACATGCCCACATCGGCGGTCTCCTCTTTTCTCATAAACCCATTGTCAATATGCAATCCAAGCACCCGATCGGGCCCCAAAGCTTGATTAAATAGCACAAAAGCGACGGTTGAATCAACTCCGCCTGAAACCAACAAAAATATGTTGCGATCCCCCACCTGTTCCCGGATGGCCGCCATTGCCATTTCCGCATAAGACGCCATGGTCCAGGTACGGGGGGCCTGACAGATATGGATAAAATTGTCCAGAATTTCAATACCACAGGGCGTATGGGCAACTTCCGGATGAAATTGTAGCCCATAAATATGCCGTTCGGAATCTCCGACCGCAGCGGTCGGACAATCCGACGTCTGGGCCAAAACCTGAAACCCTTCCGGAAGTTTTCCCACCACATCTCCATGGCTCATCCACACCTGTTGGGAAGCGTCCAGGCCGCTAAATAAATTCGACCCCGGCAAAATATCCAGCCGGGCGGTTCCAAACTCTCGCACCGTGCCGGGCACCACCTCGCCGCCCAATTGTTTGCAAATCAACTGATGGCCATAACACAAACCCAAAACCGGGATCTCCATCTGGAGCAGGTCGGGATTAAAAACAGGCTGATCGGGATCGTAAACACTGGACGGGCCACCGGAATAAATGACCCCGTAGGCCCCCTCCAGGTCGCTTGCATCACAATCGGGAGCGAAGATTTCTGAATAGACTTGTAGTCTGCGAATCCGATTGGCAATCAGGTGGGCATATTGCCCCCCAAAATCCAGCACGGCAATGCCGTCTTGCATAGCTCAACCCTCTGAGTGAAACGACAAAAAGAAGACAGGATTCAAGACAGGAACTCCCCTCTTAAATCCCGAAATTCATGGACACAACCGATTTGTTTAGAAGTAGCCCCGGAATGAAAAACCGAATCGACTGTATTCACTAAAATCGGACAAAAATCCGGCCGAAATCGTATAATGCATCGAAACAGGATACGTCACATCCAACTGAAAGGAACGCTGACTCAGTCCCGTATCATACGCCCCGTCCAGCGACACGATAAACGATCGCAGTGCACCATCTGGATTGGTGCCTTCTGCCCCGGCCTCCACCTTTTTCATATAATACGTAACTCCGCCAGAGTACTCTTTGATATTGCCCAACCGGATCAGGCCGCCACGCAGCGTAAACCGTCTGGTAAGCGGGAGGGTCAATTCAAAGATAAATCCCGTGCTGCGTGTAGAAATTCCCCGCAGCGAATCCGTAGCCGCCCCCCGCAACATCTGGGTGACACCGGTCCGAAACACAGAATCGGCAATCGCATCGGCAGTCACCTGAGCAGCCGCAGCCTCTTGGGCAGCAGCTTCCTGATCGGCAGGCTGTCCGACTCCTGGATCGGCAGGTTGGGCGGCGGCATTCTGCGCTGCTTTAAAAGTATCGTCTGCCTGAAGGTCACTCCGCGCTTTCAGCAAGCTCTGCACAGCAACCGGTAAATTCCGCGCGCCCCGACCACCCCAGCCCACCTTGAAGGTCACAACCGGTTCACCGACCAGGCCTGCGGGCGTGTACCCATCTCCCAAGAATCCCAGACGCTTGCCCGGATAGAACCGGGCGCCCACAGCAAGCTGAGACCGACTTCCAATTCCAATATCAGCGGTTATCGAATACCAGGGCCGCCGGGGAAAATCCAGCGTCAAAAAAATATCCGACGCAGCCCCAAAAGGCTGTAAAGTACTATCGGCGGCCGCATCGGCCAGACTCGTCAACAGGGTGTCGGAAAATGCAGCATAAGCCCCGTCGGCCACAAAATTGACCGGTTTGGTGCCCAGATCCCCCAAGGTAAGCGTCGCGGGAATCAGCTGATGGATCTGGGCCGGCAGGACAAGATCCGGCCGACTGCCAAATCCGACCTGCAAATGGGGCGTTGTTTTGCCCACAATCCCGTCCGGATTCAGCTTGCCCGGCGGGGCCATCCGCCCCGTCTCTTTGCTCACAATCTGTTCCCGCACCACCGTCGCCATTTCCTGCGCCAGAGGGTGGGTACGAATCATGCCCTGTTTGGCCTCCCGGTCCAGGGCCTCAATATCCATCCCCTTCGCCAGGTTCACCACCTCGGCAGTAGACAATCGATTAAATACCTGGACAATGCGCACCACCCCCAGAGGGACCTGTCCCCCCAGGTTTTCACCCGTCACGGGATGAATGATATTTTCCTGGCGCACAATCTGAAACAGATCGTCGAGCTCTACTTCGTCCCGGCCCTTATCAATAAAAACCAGTCGTCCTTCTGCTTGCAGGACATATCCCGGCTCCATTTCCGCCATTTGCCCTATCGCCACAACCGGCATCAGGGCCAGCAACATCAGTGTCATCAAACCGCAGCGCATGGTAAACACTCCAGACTATTATTGTTTTTCCTCATCTTCAGCTGCCACTTCTTCCAACTCGGGCAGATCTTCGGAAATCATTTCTTCCATATCTTCCACCGCGCCTACTTCCGCCTCGGGAAATCCCCCACCTATATCGATCTCTCCATCTGCTCCTTCATCTTCCTCTCCACCACCCTGTTTGCCCTTTTTCAAGAAAAGCACGACCGCAGCGCCCAGAAGCCCCACCACCCCCACTCCCACAAAAATAGGCCACGACATATACCAGGGCGTCTCTTCTTCCTCAGAAGCTTCTTCATCCACAAACAGATCGTCTACCGACTCTTGTGCCATAGACTCACTGGTTTCTCCCGCTACCGTTTGGGAGACCCTCGTCGTCGTCGTTTCTACAATCCGGTTTTCCTCAAATGCCAGTTTAAACAGCTTATTACCGACCTGTAAATAAACCTCATCGCCTTCCCCTTTTTGCAGCACGCCCAGTTCCTTAATCTCCAGCGAAGACAGCATATTCACCTCGGCCGTATCCTGGGCAATCATCTCCATTTGCTGTACTTCCAGGCTTTGTACCCTGTTTTCGATCGTCACCATACGTTCCCGGATGTTTTGAACGCCGTTCAACAAACTGTTCAACCGACGCTCCGAACTGCCAATTCGCCGCAAGGTCTTCCGCAGATCTCCGATGGCCTCCTGATTGGACCGAATCTCGTCGGCCAGGTTGCGGGCCAGTGCCTTGATCTCGCCCCGGGCTTCGTCGATTTCGGCCTGCATATTTTCTTCATCAGTCGGCATCACATCCAGGCCCTCGACCGCATCTCCAACCTGGATGGGTGCCCACTGGGTCAGCACTTGTCCGACAGCCATTTCGGCATTCACCTTGACAATTTCGATTCTGGCAATCTTCACCCGCCTCGTGCCATAGTCCTCTCCCGTAATCGGATGGATAATCCGATCGGCCTCTTTAAATACATCGGCCATCACCCCTACCTCCATGCCCCGGTCGGCGCCAATATCGAGTTCTATACGCTTTCCGTTCACCCGGGTCACCATCGCCGTGGCTGCATCCAGGATTTGAACGGGCAACAAAAGGAGCAACAAGAGTGTCATGATTTTCATAAGTCTATCCGCGTTAAATGCTAATCTTCAATCTCGGTCCACGCAATCTAAGGACGGCACGCCTTCCCAGGTTTCCTGGACTGAGACCATCGTATCGGAAGGCGGTTGGGATTCATCTTGTTCGGGACTTCGGCCGCTTTCAGAGCAAAAGAGAGACCAGCAATTCCGCTACCAATCACCAGAAAATCTGTTTTCATAGTCTCAGCCACAATCTAACAGCCTTTAAATGAAAGAGGTTTCTCCTATTTTAGGGTCAAGCAGAAATCTGGCACCACATGTTGTGGTTTCAGAGGCAATATAAGAAATAACCCGGTTGAGGAACAAACCCCTATTACAAATAGAAAAAGCCCGGATTTCAGCATATCATTCGGAAAAACAGGCCTTTTTGTAATCCAGATCGGAATCTTTTGCCCCTTCACCTCCAAAGGGACGATCCATCCTATGACTTTGGTTTGACAAGCTCTCGCAAGAAATCCTCAGCAGAATATTCATTGCATCCGGCTGCTTCGATAACCAAATCGAGGATCTCACGACGGGTCCGACGCTCATACAACAGATCTTCCTGACATTCCCGGTTTTTTTGACTTCCCAGAATTCCTTCAATTTCTTTCGGGGTCAACCATGTATTGCCCGACTCGGCCATCCGCATTCCCTCCTCAAACTTGACTTAACTTCTTCAAAATCTTAGACTAAACATAATTCAATCTAGGAATTTTGTCAACTTCTCCAATCCGGTTCGCCCCATAAATATAACACCGAATGAGCCTTGCCACAATGCCCCGATTCGGATGCTGAAAAACAGACCCCAAATGCGTACATTTATTTTTGAAAGCACCTCCGACCAACCCCATATACCTTGAACCATGCCGAAAGCCTTCTCACCAATGACCATCCAACA
>JAPUJS010000472.1 GCA_027296045.1 bacterium
CCGAGCCCACACATATACATATCCGTCGAGATCGCAGCGAAGCAAAATTCTGGCTCGGGCCGGTTCGTCTGGCGTGGAATCGAGGGTTTGCGCAAAACGAACTGAACCGGGTTGAACGCCTGGCGATTGAACATGAACATGCCTTCATACGAGAATGGAATGACTACTTTAACCCTTGAACGTGAGCCCAAAATAATGCGTGTCGAAGTGACCAGCAACTTTCTGCACGCCTATCTGGCCGACGGCCGTACGATCTCTGCACCCTTGTCATGGTATCCGCGCCTTGCCCACGGCACGCCCGAAGAATGGGCAAACTATGAACTAAGCGGAGGTGGCTATGGCATTCACTGGTCTGATCTGGATGAAGATATCAGCATCCAAAATCTGCTTGAAGGTCGAAAAAGTAGGGAAAGCCAGCGCAGCTTCGATCGTTGGCTGATAAGACGAAAACAGGCAAAAGAAAAACAGGCGTAACTTTCAAAGTACAGATCCTGTAAAAGGCTTTTGAAACCCACAATCCCCATCTATGTCCGAAATCCTCCAAACCCACGCCCTCACCTGCGGCTACAGCGGCCCACCCATCCTCCAAGACATCACCTTTGACCTTCACGCCGGCGAATTCCTGGGTGTCATCGGTCCCAACGGCTGTGGTAAAAGCACCCTCATCAGGGCACTCACAGGCATCCTATCGCCCGAGTCGGGCACCGTTGAACTCAATGGCCAGGATATCGCTAACCTCTCCAGCAAAGAAATCGCTCGAACCCTCGCCGTCATCCCCCAGGACACCACCGTCCACTTCGACTTCACCGTCCTGGAAATGGCTCTGATGGGCCGTACCCCCCATTTGTCGCGCCTCCAAAGAGCCGGTCAATCCGATTACGAATGTGCCCTGGAAGCCCTGCGCCGCACAGACCTGCTCCCCCTCAAAGACCGCCCCGTCACCGAACTCTCCGGCGGCGAACGCCAGCGGGCCATCATCGCCCGCGCCCTGGCCCAGAAACCCGAAATCCTGCTTTTAGACGAACCCGACAGCCACCTGGACATTGGCCACCAGATCGAAATCTTCGATCTGCTTTGCGAACTGAACCAGACGCAAAACCTCACCCTCCTGTGCGTCTCCCACGACTTGAACCTGGCCGCCACCTACTGCCAGCGCCTGCTCCTGATGGAAAAAGGCCGGGTGGTCGCCGATGGGCGGCCTGAAACCGTATTGACATCCGACCGCATCTCTTCCCTGTATCGCGTCGATGCAGCCGTCTATCCAAACCCGGTAACCGGTACCTTGCAAGTCACTCCATATTCAAACAAAACGGTTCGATAGAGGATCTGATTCTATGCACTTACTATTACTCATCTTGATCTTTACAACCCCTGCTCTGGCCTCCGATTTTCCAGTCACCGAAACCGATGACCAGAACATGGCCGTCACCTTGAATGCCCCCCCACAACGCATTGTCTCCCTGGCGCCCAGCAACACCGAAATCCTTTTTTCCCTCGGCCTGAACGACCGGGTTGTTGGCGTCACCGAATACTGCGACTACCCGCCCGAAGCGGCACAAAAAACACAGGTCGGCGGCTTCTCAAAATCCAGCCTGGAAGCCATCGTCTCCCTCCAACCCGACCTCGTTCTGGCCGCCCGATTGAATCCACTCGACCTCCTGGACGGCCTTCGTGAACTCGACATTCCGGTCTTCGCTCTGGGCCCCACAAGCCTCGCAGACGCGCTCGACACCATCCATCGGGTTGGCCGCCTGACCGGAACGAATGCGCTGGCAGACAGTTTGATCAAAAGCCTGAACAAACGGAAAACAGCTGTCCAAACCCGAATCCAAAAAATCGCCCCAAAGGACCGCCCGAAGGTCCTCTGGGGTACTCTCAAAGCCCCCATGTACACATCCGGGGCCAAAAGCTATATCGACGATCTGATCCGCCTTTCTGGCGGCACAAACATAGGTGCCCAGGCAGGCACCGGCTGGCCCCAGGTGGGCCTCGAAACGCTGGTTACCTGGAACCCTCAAGTCATCATCACTTCCTCCGATCCGGAAAAAATCCAGACCGCCATCACCCGACTACAACAGATCGAAGGCTGGAAAGAGATCGAAGCGATCCAAAACTCCAGGGTGTATCACATCGACTCCAACCTCTTGCAAAGACCTGGGCCCCGGGTCATTGATGCCCTGGAAATCCTGGCCAATCGGCTCCATCCCCAAATACCATGAATCCAGGCCGAGCCAAATCCTGGGGCCTTGCGGTCTTCCTTATGCTGGCGCTCCTGTTCAGCGGCGTCCTGTCCCTCGGCATCGGCACCGCCCCGATCCCACCCCACGAGGTCATCCACGCCCTGCTTGGAAAAGAAACACCCGGGGCCACCGATGCCATCGTCCGCCACATCCGCCTGCCCCGATTGACCCTGGCCATCCTGGTCGGCGCCGCCCTCGCGGTGGCCGGTGTTGCCATGCAGGGCTTTTTCCAAAACCCCATGGCCGACCCCTACATCGTGGGCGTCTCTTCGGGGGCCGCCCTTGGCGCCACCATCGCAATGGTCTTCCACATCGACTTCTGGTTTGCCGGCCTCAGCGCCATCCCCATCCTGGCCTTTGCAGGTGCTCTTGGAACCACCTTCCTGGTTTACGCCCTCTCCCTTCGCGGAGGACGCGTTCCGGTCGGCCTCCTCCTGCTCATCGGGGTTTCCGTCGGTGCCTTAGCCGCTGCCGCCACGTCCTTCCTGATGATCGTCGGCGATGAAGATACCCGGTTGATCCTCTTCTGGATTCTGGGCAGCCTCTCCTCCAGACGCTGGGACCACGTTGTGATGGTGCTGCCCTACGTCGTCCTCGGTATCCTGGCCATCCGCCTCTACGCCCGGGATCTCAATGTCCTGCTTTTGGGCGAAGAAACCGCTCGGCACACCGGTGTGGACGTCGAACAGGTCAAGCGCATCGTACTGACCGCCGCAGCCCTCCTGGCCGCCGCAGCCGTATCGGCCTGTGGGATTGTCGGATTTGTCGGCCTCATTGTCCCCCACCTGATTCGCCTGCTCACCGGACCCGACCACCGACGCCTCATTCCCCTTTCCGCCCTTGCCGGATCGCTCCTGATGGTCCTGGCCGACCTGCTCGCCCGGTTGCTCATCGCTCCTTCCGAAATGCCCATCGGCATCGTCACCGCTGTCCTGGGCTGCCCTTTTTTTCTTTTTCTTATTTCCCGCCGTCGGGACATCTCATTTTGATTCCGGGTTTTGAAACATCCCGGAGCAGCTAAAGAGAACAGGCACAAAAAAACAGGCTTCGTTCAATACGCAACCTGTCGGGCAAAGAGTCGGTAAATTTAAATGGAGGGCGATACGGAAGGCCTTTTTTCTGACGGAGGTTTGGGACGCACCGGCTCAACACCCAGTGCATACCGCACCTGTCGAACCGCTTTGCGATAGTGGCTTTGCACGGCGCTTTTGGAGATTTCCAACAACATCCCAATTTCACCGTAGGTCTTCCCTTGAGACCGCAACACAAGAATCTCGTATTTCCGACCCATCACCACCGCCTCAATGACATCCTTGACCTGAGCCAACCGCACCGGGTCGGGTGTGCTGCCAATCAGATGGGACAAATGACAGGGCTGACCGTGAAATTGCAAAGAATCGGAAAGCCGGATCAGTTCATCGGGCGAAAGGGGGATTTCTCGCACCGTATCGTATCGTGCTCTTGCCATGGTAGAAAAATTCAGTGAAAATAAATAGTTAACAAAACTCAACCCAGGGACAACGTTTTTAATTTAGCCTTTTCAGACACATCAGGCAAGGAAAAACTGGGAACCGCCGTGCAATGTCGCACACAGCCCAAAAACCAATAACCAAATGAAAATCAATATGTAGTCTTTTGCCAACAGAGGCATCCATCCCCAAAATTACTTGACGAATTTGAATTTATGGTGTAAAGCTATGGAAAGGCGCTTCGAACCGGCGCCAAGGCCCTATCCATCCGTCATCTAAGGAAGTTTCTGATCCCCATTTCTCGGGTGGCTTTTTACGTTTGCGAGGCTAACTTAATTATGGAAGCACTTCTGGTTTCCGTCGGCGTTGTCATTATCGTCTCGGCCTTCTGCTCCCTCCTCGAAGCGGTTTTTCTTTCGGTCCCCGTCGGCCATATTGAAAATCTTGCCCAGGAAGGCAAGGCCGCCGGACGCATCTTCCGGCAGCTCAAACAACCCCAAAATGCCGACCGTGCGCTCACGGCCATTCTTTCACTCAATACATTTGCCAACACAGGCGGCGCAGTCGTTGCAGGAGCGGCGTTCACCAAAGTATTCGGCGAAGAGATGGAAAATCATTTCACCGTCGGCATGATGTTTGCCGTGTTGTTCCTCTCCGAAATCATTCCCAAAACCGTCGGCTTCGTCTTTACCCGGCCTCTTTCCAGTCTCATTGCACATCCCCTGAATCTTTTGATCTGGATTTTCACCCCCATGATCTGGATCAGCAGTCTGGTAACCCGGCCCCTCGCACGGGGAGAAACAACCGAACAGATCTCAAAAGAAGAACTGATTTCTCTGGCGCGAATGGGACGGCGCAGCGGTGCCATCGAAGCCAGCGAAGCCCGGGTCATCCAAAACATCCTTTCCCTGAAGTCCAAAACAGCCCAGGACGTGATGACCCCTCGCACCGTTGTTTTCTCGCTACACGACCAACTAACCGTAGAAGAAGCACGCAGCGAAGCCGGCATCTGGCCCCACAGCCGCGTTCCTGTCTACGCGAACGATTACGAAGACATCGTAGGCATCATCCTCCGCCGCGATGTGCTCACCGCTCTGGTCGAGGACAAGGAGAAACTGAAGCTGTCCGAACTCATGCGGGCCGTCCACTTTGTGGCCGAAACGACTACCCTGGATCGCATCCTGGAAATGTTTCTCGAACGCCGTCAGCACCTCTTTGTCGTCATCGACGAATACGGCGGCCTGGCCGGTGTGCTCACCCTGGAAGACGTCCTGGAAGAAATCCTTGGCACAGAAATTGTGGACGAGCTGGATCAGGTAACCGACATGCGAGAACTCGCACGCCGCCGCCGCCAGCAAACACGGCAACCTCCCTCTGACAGTTGAAAGACCCTATCTTTTGTCTAAAAAGCCATCGGGGTGCTTCAAGCCGATGGCTTTTTTACGTGCAACTTTCATTTGCATGATGAACCTATCCTTAATACCATGTTTGGGGTAAATTTGATATTCCCTTATCATGATACAAAATATCGATGCACCCTCCCTCGAGGGATTTGACCAGGAGTCTACCATACCCATGAAACCCATTGCCACACTGACTGTCACCCCCTCCTTGCCAGAAGAACTCCATGTATTAGAAACCCTTGCCTACAATCTGCGCTGGGCCTGGGACCCGGAAACCATCGCACTGTTCCGTCGAATCGACCGTGACCTCTGGGAAGAGGTCTACCACAACCCGGTGCGAATGCTGGGACAACTGGATCAGATCACCCTGGAAAAATTGCCGCAAGACCCCGGATTTATGATCCACCTCCACCGGGCATCGGAGTCTCTGAAAACCTTTCTGGAACGCGAAACCTGGTATCAACGCAATCACCCGGATACAGATATGCGGGTCGCCTATTTCTCGGCCGAGTTTGGCCTGACCGAATGCCTGCCCATCTACTCGGGCGGTCTGGGTGTGTTGTCTGGAGACTACGTCAAATCTGCCAGTACGCTCGGTCTTCCATTTATCGGGGTGGGGCTGCTCTACCAGGAGGGCTATTTTCAACAATATCTCAACAACGATGGCTGGCAACAGGAAGAGTATCCGGTCAACGATTTCTACACCATGCCGATACGCCCCGTGCACGATCAACGCGGCGGAAACCTGACCATCCCGCTGGACTATCCGGAAGGCACCGCCATCATTCAGGTCTGGAAAGCCCAGGTCGGTCGCATTCCCCTCTTTTTGTTGGACGCCAATCTGGAAGAAAATCCCCCCGAAATTCGGGAGATCACCGCCCAGCTTTATGGAGGCGACGATGAAATGCGACTTCGTCAGGAAATTCTCCTGGGAATCGGAGGAGTTCGTGCCCTGGATGCCCTGAACCTCCGTCCTTCGATCTGTCATATGAACGAAGGCCACGCGGCTTTCCTGGGGCTGGAACGCATCCGTCAGATCATGGTCGAACAAAACCTGGATTTCAATACTGCCCGCGAACTCGAAGTCGCCGGAAATGTGTATACCACCCACACTCCCGTCCCTGCCGGCCATGACGTTTTTCCGGGCGATCTGGTGGAGCGATATTTTAAAACCTATCTTACAGACCTGAATCTATCCCCCGAAGCCTTTCTGGCCCTGGGACGGATGCACCCTGGAGCGTCCAATGGTGGATTTAATATGACAGTGCTGGCCATCAACCTGTCTTCTTTCCACAACGGCGTCAGCCGGCTCCACGGCAAAGTCTCTCGAAAAATATTGAAACCCTTCTGGCCCGACCTGCCCGAAAATGAGATTCCCATCACATCGATCACCAACGGGATCCATGTGTCTTCCTGGATTTCCCAGAACATGCGCGAACTCCAAGACAGCTATCTGGGTCCACAGCGTCTGGAAGAACCGCAGGACCACAGTGTCTGGCAACGCGTTGACGATATTCCACCCGAAGAACTCTGGCGGGTTCACGAACGCCGGAGAGAACGCCTGGTCGCTTTCGCCCGCCGCCGCTTTCGCCAACAACTGGCGCGTCAGACCTCGTCACCGGTCGAAATTGACCGGGCCGACGAAATTCTCGATGCCAAGGCGCTGACCATTGGTTTTGCAAGACGCTTTGCAACCTATAAACGTGCAACCCTCCTGTTCCACGACCTGGACCGTCTCATCCATATCTTGTGTAACGAAACCTATCCGGTCCAAATCATCTTTGCCGGCAAAGCACACCCCAGGGATCACGCAGGCAAAGAACTCATCCAGGAAATCTTCCGCATGACCCAGCGTGAAGATTTGAGACGCCGCATCGTCTTTATCGAAAACTACGATATGTGCGTAGCGCGATACCTGCTGCAAGGCGTCGACATCTGGCTCAACACCCCAATGCGCCCCATGGAAGCCAGCGGCACATCTGGCATGAAAGCAACCGCCAACGGAGCCCTGAATCTAAGCGTCCTGGATGGCTGGTGGGCAGAAGGCTACCAGGTCGATGTGGGATGGGCGATTGGTCGTGGCGAAGAATACGACGATCCCGACTACCAGAACCGGGTAGAAGCCAATGCCATTTACCAGATCCTGGAAAAAGAAGCTACCCCCTTGTTCTACAACCGGGGGCCCGATGGATTGCCCAGGGGCTGGATTGCCCGGATGAAAAATGCTATCAAAACCCTGTGTCCCGTGTTCAACACCCACCGAATGGTCCAGGAATATACCGACCGCTTTTATATTCCGGCCCAAAGGCGCGTCAGCCACCTTGCCTCGGCCAACAATGCACCTGCACAAGCCCTGGCAAAATGGAAAACCCGAATCGGGCAGGCCTGGGAGGGGGTGCGAATTGATCGGGTCGAAACCAAAGCCATCCAGACCCTCCAGGTTGGAGACGAGTTAAAAATCAGCGCCTATCTCGACCTGGGTGATCTGAAACCCGAAGATGTAACCGTCGAACTCTATCACGGTCGCATCGACCAAAAAGGAGATATCGGAGAGGGCCGGAGCCTGCCGATGTCCTTTGTCGCCAACAACGATTCTCCAGGCTGTTTTGTCGGCCGTCTCCCATTTCGAACCAGCGGTCGCTATGGCTACACCGTCCGCGTGATGCCCTATCACAAAGATTTGAACTCATCGTCGGATACCGGTCGCATTATCTGGGCGGACACAGAAAATAAATAGTTGAAATATTTTCACTTAGAAGAGGCTGGTGTTTTCAGAAAAATTGAGTATATTTTTAAAACAGCCGGTTTTTATGGCTTGTGTTCAAGTGTATCATAATTCAGGTGAGGGTCGTGTGAACACACTTGTCGAATTGTCCGCAGCCAGTATGGCTGCGCCATCTCCCCAAACAGAACCTGCCTTTCAGTCCTTTCTCAAATCCGCCCTTCAAAGTCGTCCCAACCACAACGCCGACCTCCTGGTCAAAGCCTATCGCTTTGCCGAGCAAGTCCACCAGGGCCAAAAACGGAAATCGGGCACCCCCTATATCCACCACGCCCTTGCAGTCGGCCAAATTCTCTCCGACCTGCACCAGGACACCACGACCCTGGCAGCCGGCTTGCTGCACGATGTCGTATGGCAAGCCAATGTTCCCCTGGAACAAGTCCAGGACACATTCGGCAAACCCATTGCGGGCCTGGTCGACGGGGTGACCAAAATCAAAGACCTCTCCTTCCAATCTCCCGAAGCCGAACAGGTCGAAAACTTCCGTAAAATGTTCCTCTCCATGGCCCAGGACATTCGGGTGATTCTCATCAAATTTGCCGACCGGCTCCACAACATGCGCACCCTGGAACACCTTCCACTAGAAACCCAGGAACGCATGGCCCTGGAAAGTCGCGATATCTATGCCCCACTTGCCCACCGCCTTGGAATCGCCCGCATCCGGTGGGAACTGGAAGACTTGAGCCTGAAATGGCTGGAGCCGGAGGCCTACCGATCGATCCAGGAAAAGATCACCCTCAAACGGACCGAACGGGAAGCCTATATTGAAAAGATCCGGGCCCCCCTGCAAAAAGCCCTGGACGAAGCCGGGATTCGGGCAGAAATCACCGGACGGGCTAAAAATTTCAGCAGTATCAACAAAAAGATGAAGCGCCGCGACAAGGCCTTTGAGGAAATCTACGACCTCTTCGCCATTCGCATCCTGGTAGACACCCTTCCCGAATGCTACAATACGCTGGGTCTCATCCACTCCCTCTACACGCCGGTCATGTCTCGCTTCAAAGACTTTATTGCCACCCCCAAAAGTAATAGGTACCGCTCCTTGCACACCACCGTCGTCGGTCCGGATGGTCTGATGGTAGAAGTGCAGATTCGCACCTGGGAAATGCATCAGACCGCCGAAGTCGGCATTGCGGCCCACTGGCGCTACAAGGAAGGGGAGGAAAAAGCATCGGACCTGGATCAACACATGTCCTGGCTTCGTAGCCTGTTAGAATGGCAGAAAGAGACAACAGACCCGCAAGAATTCATGGAAGAACTGAAGGTCGATCTATTCTCCAACGAAATCTACGTCTTCACCCCCAACGGCGATCTCCTCCAACTGCCCGACGAAGCCACCTCCGTCGATTTTGCCTACGCCGTTCA
>JAPUJS010000473.1 GCA_027296045.1 bacterium
ATGTTTACCCGAGGGCAACGGCCAGGCTCCGGAATTAGATTTTCAACTGAGTGTGGGTGATATACCTACCCTGGATCGGATCTCGTTTCACTTTCAGGCCGAAAATCCTGGAGAAGGTGCGGAGGGATCGGCACCCAGTTCGGGGTTTTTGCGGTTTTCTTTGCCGGATGCCGGAAGCGACGAGATGTTGCCGTCCCATTTGCTGGAGATTTATTCGAGCTGGGGCAATCGGGAATACTGGGGGGGGCGTCGGACGGATGTGCGGCCGGTACGAGATCTGGAGCAGACGGTTCATGCCGTGCTGGCCCAGGGGATTATCGCCGGGTTTTCGGCCGGGAGCAACAGCCGGTTTGGGGTTGGAAAAGATGCTCGACGGGCAGAGGCCGGACGGGGATATGGGGGCGGGCTGACGGCGGTTTATGCACCTTCGATGGATCATCAAGCCGTGTTTGCAGCTCTTAGGGAACGGCGCTGTTATGCGACAACAGGGGCTCGGATTTTGCTCCAAATGGATATCAACGGCCATGAGATGGGACGTCTGGTGGAGTTGAGAGAGGGGGAACGAGATGTTTTGTCCGAGCGAAAAATCTCTGCCCAAATTTATGGCACAGCCCCCATCGAACGCGTGGAGGTGCTGCGGAATAACGTGGAGGTGTGCACCTATCAGGGGGATGGGGAGGATGTGCGATTTCAGTGGATCGACAAGCAGGAGCTGGACCGCATTGCCCTGCCCCGCAATCTGCGCGGGGGGGGACTCACGTGTTATTATTATTTGCGTGTCACCCAGGTGGATGGCGAAATTGCCTGGTCGAGCCCTATCTGGTTTATGTTGAAAAGATGAGCCCTTCCGCCCTTCCCTACCGGGAATACAGGAGACAGAAGAGGTAAGAAGGTGCAAGACTCCTGTCTCCTGTCTCCTGTCTCCTGGGGCGGGGTGGTATTAGGGGTTGACAACCGGACTCCAATTCCTTATTTTTTTAGGTGTTAAGACAGTAGGCGAACCACGTTAACCGTGCAGGTCAATGGGCCCACCGTATGAAATGCGGTGGTGGTCTGTGCGAAAAAGTGGGAATCTGATACTCCGAACAGATTCTCCAGGACGGGTCGCAATGCCGATTTTTATATCCCGGTTTTCGTCTGGCCGGGTCTCCGGGGCAAACCTGCAACAGGTGCGTGCCCCACAAAACCAGACGGTTCGACAGGCCCAGGCCGGTGAGGCAAGTCGACAACGGAGAGCACCACAAAACCGGCAAGTCAATCCAACACGTCGAGAGCAGGTCGAGCGTGTTCGGGAAAGTTTGTTAGCGCGGACCCAGCAGGGCGAACGCCTTGCCCAGCAACTCCGGGAACCTGGAGATACGACCGGGCAAGAAACGGAAGCTGCTGAGCAGACGACCACCCGAAACGAAACCCAACCTGCAACCGATACCGCCGCTGAAACGACCCGGCAAAGGCAGACTGGACAGCGTGCCGAGCGAACAACGCAGCGCCCCTTACCCGGGGTTGGCGTGGAGCGCTCTCAGGCTGAAAGGAATGTGGACCGTCCGGGGCGGCTGAGGCGAGCGCCTGCCAATCCGGCTCGAGAGCAACTTCTCAGCCGGTTTTCTGGTTTACGTGCCGCAGCAGGTCGGGGAAACCAAGCCGATCAGGCCAACCGGGCAGGCACCAATGCAGCGGCCAGAACGACATCGGCAGAGCAGCCTACGGCTGTGGAGATTAGCCGGGCGAATACCACGCCGGAGATTCAGGGCAATTTGCAGGCCGATACCCGGGATGTGGGACGGGGGCTTCAGCGCGATGCGGTTCGACAGACGCAGTTGAACACGCAACGGACGGCGCAGTCGGCCGAACGGGACGCCAGCACTCGGCAGGAGCGGGTTCAACGAGAAAGCCAATCGCAGGCTCGGGCGTTGCGAACCGAGCAACGGCAGTTGGAGCGGCAATTGCGGGATACACAGCAGGAGATTCGGTCGCAAGAAACCCGGGGTCGGCAGGCGCAGAGTCTGGCCAACCGGAGTACGGTGGCAACGGCCGCCCAGATTGGCACGAATGTGAATATTCTGGCGGCCTGATGGGGTGGTACACCATCCGGTGTCTTGTGAGGATAAAAAAAGGGCTCGGAGAAATTTCTCCAAGCCCTTTTTGTGATCTATCAACCTTTGTCAGGGACTGGTGAGCTGTTCGGAAAGGGCACGCCGGGCGGTCTGGGCGATGGCTTCGGGGGAGAGGCCGGCTTCGTCGAGCAGACTGCCCCTGGAACCGTGGGGGAAGAAGCGATCGGGCAGGCCCAGGTGATGGAGTTTTTGGCCGGGGCGGATGCGGTCGCTCAGGTGACGCGCCACGGCGGATCCGAAACCGCCTTCGAGGGCATTTTCTTCGATAGTGATGAGGGTATTGTAGGTTTCTGATAGGGTGTGGAGCATCCCGATGTCCATGGGCTTGACAAAGCGGCAGTTGATCACGGTGGCCTCAACGCCCTGGTCGGAGAGCAGGTTCTGTGCTTTGAGGGCGGTGTCTACCATGGTACCCACGGCCAGGAGGGCAATATCCTCCCCCTCGGTCAGGCGTTCCCATGAACCAATTTTGAGGGTTTCCGGTTCCCGGTTTTCGGCCAGAGGGTAAGGGATAGAATCCCGGGGATAGCGGATCCCAAAGGGGTAGTCAACCTGCTGGACGGCCGTGTAGAGCAGGTCTTTGAGTTCGTCGCCGTCTTTGGGCGCTGTGATGATCATGTTGGGCACACACATCAGGTAGGAGAGGTCGAAGTCGCCGTGGTGGGTGGGGCCGTCGGCACCGGCAATGCCTGCGCGGTCCATGCAGAAAATGACGGGGGCAGATTGCAGGGCAACGTCGTGGATGATCTGGTCGTATGCTCGCTGTAAAAAGGTCGAGTAGATGGCAGCAACCGGACGTCCGCCTTCAAGGGCGATGCCGGCGGCAAAGGTAATGGCGTGTTGTTCGGCAATGCCGACATCGAAAAAACGTTCGGGGTGGGCTTTCTGGAAGGTATCCAGGCTGGTTCCTTCGGCCATGGCAGCGGTGATGCCCACAATCCGGCTGTCGTGACGGGCAAGTTCTGTGATGGCGTCGCCAAAGACGTTTTGATAGCGGGGCAGGGAGGGCGGAGTGTCTTTGGGCTTGGGGGGACTGACGGCGTGATATTTGGTAGATTCGGCACTGTAGGGGTCTTCTGCGTCTTCTTGAATGGCGCCTTTCCCTTTGATGGTGTGGATGTGAAGCAGGACAGGGCCTTTCATATTGCGCACATTGGACAGTGTCTGGAGGACTTCGGAGAGGTCGTTGCCGTTGATGGGCCCCAAATATCGGAAGCCGAGTTCTTCAAAGAGAATGCCGGGAACCAGAAGGCCTTTTAACCCTTCTTCAAATCCGCCTATGGCCCGGCGCAGGTCTTCTCCGATGACGGGGATTTTGCCCGTTAAATCCCAGACGCCTTCTTTGACTTTTCGATAGAAGGGATCGTTTGTGATCCGATCCTTGATGCGGTTGTAGATGGGATCGGTGATGATCCGGGTCAGATAATGGGAGATGGCACCCACGTTGGGCGAGATGGACATGCGATTGTCGTTGAGGATGACCAGCAGGTCGCGGTCGGCGGCACCGGCATTGTTAAGGCCTTCGAAGGCAAGGCCGCTTGTGAGGGCGCCGTCACCGATGACGGCAATCACTTTGTGTGTTTCGCCCATTAAATCACGCTGGGTTGCAAAGCCAAGTGCGGCCGATATGGAGGTGCCGGCATGGCCGACGGCGAAGGTGTCGTAGGGGCTTTCGGGGCGGTTTGGAAAGCCCGAGATGCCGCCGGGCTGGCGAATGGTTTTGAGGGCTTCGCGCCGGCCGGTCAAGATTTTGTGGCCATAGGCCTGGTGGCCCACGTCCCAGACGATTTTGTCTTTTGGCGTGTTGTAGAGGTAGTGCAGGGCCACGGTGAGTTCGGTGGCACCCAGGCTGGAGCCGAAGTGGCCGCCGATTTTATTGACCACATCGATGATGTAGGCCCGCAGTTCGATGCAGAGTGTATCGAGCTGTTCTCGGGAAAGCTTTTTGAGGTCTGCGGGGGAGTCGATTTTTTCCAGCAATGCCATAGATGCTCCTGGATGGAGGATAGGGATACAATCGGGTTTAATGGGATATACACCAATGGGGGGGAAAGGTTCGGGGAGCTACGGGTGAAATGTACGGGATTTAATATACAAAAGATGCAGCGAGATTCAAAAAAACGAATCTCGCCGAGAGACATGGGGCGTTTACAAATTTTTTTGATTTGGCCCTGTGGAAGGCCGTAACGCGGTGCTTCTGTCAATCCCAGGGGGGTTGTGTTTTCCATCGTCACACAGTTAAGTTGTTGACATAAAAGGGGATGGCAACACTTGTTGCCATCCCCTTTTTAGCGCAATTTTGGATGGATACTACTGGGCCTGTTTGTCTTTAACCTCTTCTATTTTGGTTTCTTCTACGGCTTTCAGGTATTTTCCTTCTCCGAAATATCGGAGGAGTTTCATGTAGTTTTCGGGTGGGAGATAACCGGGGTGTTTGTAGAGGAGTTGTCCGTCGGATTCCAGGAACAGGGTAGAGGGAAAGCCTGTCACCCCATAGGCAGCGGACAGTTCGGCGTAGCTCA
>JAPUJS010000474.1 GCA_027296045.1 bacterium
AGCAGCTTTCGGGCGGCGAGATGCAGCGGGTGGCGATTTGCAGGGCGTTGTTGCGAAAGCCGCGCTTGTTGCTGGCCGACGAGCCGACGGGGAATCTGGACGACGAGAACGGTCGGTTGGTGATGGAGTTGATGTTGTCGCTGGTGGAGACAGAAGGCGCGACGCTTTTGTATGTGACACACAGCCGGGAGTTTGCTGCACTGGCCGATGAAATGTGGCAGTTGCACAGTGGGGAGTTGGAGGGATCGTTCCAAGTTTCGGATTGAATACCCCAACTTGGAACCCCGGAACTAGCTATCAGGGGCGTTGGATGATTCGATATTTTTTTCAGATGTTGCGCATTCACTTTCAAGCCGGGCGGAGTTTGTATGCGCTCACGGTGTTTGGGGTGGCATTGGGGGTGGCGTCGGTGTTGTCGATTCAGATTATCAATCGGAATGCGCTGGCGGCATTTGAAGGCAGTGTGGTGGCGGTGAGTGGGGAGGCAGATTTTAGCATTTTGGGGCGGACCCCGACGTTTTCGGAGACACTTTATCCCAAGGTGTTGGCCGAACCGGGGGTGCATACGGCCTGGCCGTTGTATCGGGTGAATGTGGCACTTCTGGGGCGGGAACGGTTTTTTCTGGATGTTGTTGGGGTGGATTTTTTTGCGCCTATGCGGGTGCCCTGGCAGGGACAGCCGGGGGATCTGTCGGCGTCGCTGTCGGATCGGGGTTGGGCGGCGGTGACGCCGCAGCTGGCGGAAAAAATGGGTTGGGCGGTGGGCGATTCGTTTGGTGTGGCAAGCGGGTCGAGGCAGGTGTGGCTGAAGGTCGGGGCGCTGGTAGACTTTCAACGGTTGAGCCCTCTGGCGAGTCCAAAGCTGGTGGTGATGGACATTGCCCAGGCGCAGGATCTGCTGGGGCGGTTGGGTCAGATTCACCAGATCGATGTACGGGCGATGCCGGGAACGGATGTGCAAGATCTTCAGATGCGGTTGCAACGGAAATTAGGGTCGGGTGTTCAGGTGATGACACCGGAGCAACGGGGGCAGCAGGCGGAAGGTTTGATGGCGGCGTTTCGGTTAAATTTGACGGCGCTGAGTTTGATCAGCCTGTTTGTGGGATTGTTTCTGGTCTATAGCAGTACGCAGGCGTCTCTGGTGCGCCGGCGGGCGGAGTTTGGGATGTTGCGGTCGATTGGGGCAACCCGAGGGCAGGTGTTGGGATTGATTCTGGGCGAGGTGGCGCTTTTGGGAACCCTGGGTGTGGCTTTCGGATTGCCGATGGGATACTGGGCGGCAGAGGCGAATGTGGAGTTGGTGAGTGCGACGTTGAGCAATCTGTATTTGTTGGAGGAGATCTCGACGCTGGAATTGCCGTTCTGGCTTTACGGATTGGCCGGGGCGATTGGAATTGGCGGGGCTGTTGGGGGTGCGATTTTGCCGGCGCTGGACATGAGTCGACGGGATACGAGGACGCTGTTGTCGACATTTACATTGCACGAAGCCATTGGATCGCAGGCGCCACGCCTATTTGGTCTTGGCGTGGGTATCATGGTACTTTCAGGGGTGTGGTATCCGATTTGGGGACGGCAGTGGCAGCCAGCAGGATTTGTGCTGGCCGTCGCATTGCTTTTCGGGATGCCGCTTTTGGTGCCGGGGGTGATCCAGGGTGTTTGTGGGCAGATTCGGGTCCGGGGATTCGGGCTGGGGTATAGTTTGAAGGCATTGGGAGTGCATTTGCAGACTTCGGCATTTGCGGTGGCTTCGCTGACGATTGCGGTGAGCATGCTCATTGGGATTACGCTGATGGTGGGCAGCTTTCGAAAGACGCTGGAGGTGTGGATCGAGACGTCAATCCGGGCGGATATTTACCTGTCACCGGCTTCGTGGAGGGGGCGCGGCGATACGGCATTTTTGGAGGACGAGCTGGTTTCTGAAATAGGCGTGCATCCCGGGGTCGTTGCTGTGGATCGGTTGCGGGGGTTTCCGGCCTATAGCGGGGATCATCGAGTGGCGCTGGCGGGTGTGGAGGTCGGGTTACCGGATGGAGAGGCGCGATTTCCACTGCTGTTGGGCGATCCGGCGTCTGTGTTTCGGCAGGTGGAAGAAGAAGGGGCTGTGTTGGTGGGCGAGACGCTTTCGCGCCAGCTGGATGTGTGGCCGGGAGATGTGTTGCCGCTGACGGTTTCTGACGGGGAACATGGGTTTCCGATTGCGGGAGTGTATTACGATTATAATACGCAGGGTGGAACCGTGATTATGGATTTAAAGACTCTGGAAACGCACTTTGGCGCAGGCCCGGTAAACAGTGTCGCGCTTTATCTGGCCGGTGGAAAAGATGCCGATGTTGTGGTGGATGAATTGAAGGAGCGATTTCCAAACCGGGCGTTAGAGATCCGGAGCAACCGGCGGCTGCGGGAAGAGATTTTGAAGATTTTTGATCAGACGTTTGCAGTGACCCGATTGCTACAGGGGATGAGTTTGTTGATTGCGGTGTGTGGTGTTACCCTGATGCTGCTGGTATTGGCACAGGAGCGTGTGTCGGAGCTGGCATTGTATCGGGCGTTGGGGGCCAGCCGCGGCCAGGTGTTCCGGTTGTTTGTGGGGAAGGGATTGGGGAGGGGGATGTTGGGATTGGGACTGGGGGCTGTGGGCGGGGTCTTACTGGCGGGGATTTTGATTTTTGTGATCAATCGGGCGTATTTTGGATGGACCATTCAGGTGTTCTGGCCGTGGGGTCCTGTGTTGGAACAGGTGGGTACGATTCTACTGGCGGCTGTGGGCGCAAGTGTGTATCCTGCGGTGAAGGCAAGTCGGACGACGGGGATGGAGCTGAGTCGGGATGATGTATAGATCGCAGAGGGCCGCAGAGCCCCGTTCCTCTCACCTCAATGAGGAGTGGTTCTTGTGAAACGAATTGGTTTGATGCTGATCCTGATTGTTACAGCGATCGCGGGGGCGGATGCGTGGCGGGTGGCGAGGCCGGATTATGGGTGGTCCTTTCCGGAGGATCACTGGGCACGGGCGGGGTATAAGACGGAGTGGTGGTATTTTACAGGTCATTTGCAGTCGGAGACGGGGCGGCGGTTTGGATATCAGTTTACTTTTTTTCGGGTGGGATTGGTGGAGAAGCAGCCGGATGTGGCGTCGAATTGGGCGACCGGGGATGTGATTATGGGCCATGCGGCCATTAGCGATCTGGATTCGGGAAAACACGTGTTTAGCGAAGTGCTTTACAGGGCTGTGCCAATGCTGGGTGGGTTCGGGATGTATCCGGATACGTTGATTGCGTGGAGTCGGGGGCCAACGGGGACGGCTGACAAGTGGACCCTGTCGTGGAACGGGACGGCGTTTGATTTTGTAATGGGGGATCGGTGGCAGAAGGTGGGGTTTTCGTTGTCTACGAAGCCTAAAAAGCCCTTGATTTTTCAGGGACCAAATGGATTTAGCCAGAAGGGGAAGAGGGAGACGGCGGCGAGCCAGTATTACAGTTTTACGCGGTTGGAGACGTCCGGAAGCCTTCGCATTGGAGGGGAGACATTTGAGGTGACGGGGGAGAGCTGGATGGACAAGGAGTTTGGGTCCCATCAGCTGGAGGCGCATCAGGTGGGGTGGGACTGGTTTAGCTTGCAGCTTGCAGATGGGCGGGAGGTGATGTTGTATGTGTTGCGGGATGGGTCGGGGAACGCGGATTTTTCACGGGGGACGGTGGTGTCGGCTGACGGGGAGGCGCGTTATCTTTCTTCGGAGGAGTTTGAAGTTCAGGCGACGGCAACCTGGAAGAGTTCAAAAACGGGCGGGACGTATCCTTCCAGGTGGCAGGTGAAGGTGGATGGGGTTGTGCTGACGGTGGTACCGGAAATGGCTGCACAGGAAAATTGGAGTCGGTCGTTGAGGACGCTCTTTTACTGGGAAGGGGCGGTAAAAATATTGGGGCCCGATGGCACCAAGGTGGGCAAGGGGTATGTGGAGTTGGTGGGGTATGGGACAACGAGTTTGCCAGCGATTTAAAATGAAGGTTTCGGGTTTTGAGTTAGCTCAACTTGGAACCCGAAACCCGAAACTTGGAAGATAGGAGGTCGGCATGAGCAAAGAGGGACGTCAGATTTACGAGGATCTGGATTTGAAGCCTGTGATCAATGCTTCGGGATTTCAGACCGTGCTGGGGGGGTCTCGGGTGTCGGAAGAGGTGCAGGCTGTGATGGATATGTCGAACCGGTATTTTATTGACATGGAGTTGCTATTGAAACGCACCGGGGAGATGATTGCGGAGATGGTGGGGGCAGAAGCGGCTTTTGTTACACCGGGTTGTGCGGCGGCCCTGGCGCTGAGTACGGCGGCGTGTATGTCGGGGAGTGACGGGGAGAAGATCGAGCGGTTGCCGGATACGACGGGGATGAAGGATGTGTTTTTAATTCAGAAGCGACAGCGGTATCACTACGATCGATGTTTGTCTATTTTTGGGGGCAAACTGGTGGAGGTGGGGGATGAAGAGGGCACGACGACGGCGCAATTGGAGACGGCGATTGACGATCAAACGGCGGCTGTGCACTATTATGCGCCCGGGGGCGATCCGGGGGTGCTGTCGCCGGAAGAGGTAATTCAGGTGGCTCACGCAAATGGGGTGCCGGTGATGGTGGATGCGGCGAGCCAGATCTTTCCCTTAGACCGCATTCGATACTGGCACGACATCGGGATGGATCTGGTGGGATACGGGGCGAAATATTTTGGGTCATGCCATTCGTCGGGGATTCTGTGTGGACGGAAGGACCTGATTGAAGCGGCGTTTTTACATTCGTTTATCGGTTATGAGACGAGTCCATGGGATTCTATCGGACGACCGCTGAAGGTGGATCGGGGCGAGGTACTTGCGGTGGTTACGGCGCTGAAGGCGTGGTTAGAGATGGATCACGATGCCCGGCTTGAGAAATATGTGCGCAAGGCGCAGGTGCTTTTGACGGCGTTGAAAGAAATCCCACACGTGAAGGTGGAATGGCACGAGGAATCCCGCGCTTTGACGAACGGGGTGCGGGTGACCATTGATGAGGAGGGATTGGGGAAGACGGCAGAAGAGGTCATTGAGGAGTTGAAGGCAGGGGACCCGTGCATCTGGACACGGGGGCAGAAGGATTGGGTCAATGTTGCGGTGACCAATTTGATTGAGGATGAGGAGACGATTGTGGCCGAGCGGCTGCGGGAGGTTCTCACGGTCTGAGAAGCGGCATCGTAAAGCAAAAAGGCACGGATCGATACTTATTATTTGGTCCGAAGTTTGCCAGTTACCATAATATTGGGGAATAGCGGCCTGACAGGTGCTTATATCGGAAAAAAGAATGACGGGGAAGTCTTTTCCTGCACGCGTCCCATTCTATTATGGATGGGTGAATTTGGCTTTTGCAGCCATCGCGATGATTGCCACACTGCCGGGCAGAAGTGTCGGGATCGGTTTGATTACAGAGCCGCTGCTGAAAGATTTGGCACTTTCCCGGGTCGTGTTTGGAGAGATGAATTTTTGGGCCACGTTGATCGGGGCCTCGTTCAATTTGATCTGCGGTCCGGCCATTGATCGGTTTGGCGTCCGTTCGGTTGTTAGTACTGTCTTATTCATCTTGGGTCTGGTTGTACTCGGGTTCGGTCAGGTTGCTGGTGCCGGCCTTTTTCTTTTCTGGCTTATTTTGATGCGCGGGGTCGGACAAAGTGCGCTCTCGGTGGTTAGCCTGACCATGGTTGGGAAGTGGTTTGTGCGGCGGCTGAGTATTGCGATGGGTATTTTTGCCGTTGTCATCAGTCTGGGATTTACGGCTGCGATTCTTACGGCTGGAAGTGTTGTTCTTGAGCACGGGTGGCGGGTGATGTGGTCGGGAATGGGATGGATTCTGGTATTT
>JAPUJS010000475.1 GCA_027296045.1 bacterium
ACAGACCTGGCCGGCCAGGGGACTTCCCAGCGTCTCGGGGGTTCGGACCAGCAGAGGGACGCGGACGGCACCATTTAGAAAATTGCCCTTGTAGATCAGCCCGTAATCGCCATTCATTTCGCCGTGGTCCGACATGTGAACAATGACGGTGTTGTCCAATTCGCCCCTGGCTTCGATGGTCTGGAGGATTTCTCCGATCTGGTCGTCGATGAGGGTGATATTGCCTGCATAGTCGGCGCGAAGCCGTTTTTCTTCGCCTGGCTCAAAGTTGGGGCTTCGGTTTTCCATCATATTGTCCAGAGAACCCCTGGGACGATCTGGATTTTGTTCCGGGCGGGGGATGGGATCTGGCATGGATTCGGGATCGTATTTGCTGGCATAGGGCTCCGGGGTGTCCCAGGGTTCGTGGGGGCCTCCAAAGCTCACCCAGCAGAACCAGGGCTGATCTCGATCGTAGGCTTCCAGATATTTTTTGGCCTGTTGACCCACGTAGACATCGCTGTAGTCTTCCAGGGTGTGGGTGGAGGGGCGAACCACCCAGGGCTTGGTCATGAAGCGATCGTCAAAGTCTTTGATATAGGCATCCCACACCCCTTTCTTTTGCCACATTTCGGTCATATAGGAAAGGGTTCTGGCACTGGCTCTCGGTCCTGCAATTTCGTTGACGTCGTCGAGACCATAGGTATTCATCAACGGTTCCCGATCCCGCAGGTCCGTTTGGCCATCTGTGCCCGAAAGGTCCGGACTTTCCATTTTCCCCTGCTTATTTAAGACAAGAGAAGAATGGGGGTGTAAATGGGTTTTCCCAAATAGGCTTGTCCGGTAGCCTGCGGTACGTACGGCTTGCATCCAGGTTTTGGTGTTGGGATTTAAGACGTGCTTCTCATTGTTCCAGATGCCCGTGTTGTGCGGATAGTGGCCTGTTGCCAGGCACAATCGGGTGGGGATACAGATGGGACTGTTGGTAACGCAGTTGGAAAACCGGATGCCTTCGGAGGCAATGCGATCCATGTGGGGGGTTTCGATCCATCCGCCGCTGCATCCCATGGCGTCCGAGCGCTGTTGGTCTGTGATGATCAGAAGAATATTGGGCTTTGACATATCTGGTCCTTTGCTATGAAGTGTTTGCAGGGGCGAATTCTGTTGTTAAATAGGGACTTTCTTTTGCACTGTCAACTGTGAATTATTCAAGTGAATCAGTAAACTCGAATCCGATTGTCGGTTGTGCCAGTGAAAAAATCGATGGCAAGCCAGAAGCCTGCTACCACGATCTGGCCGAGGATGATGCCATAGATTATGCTGCGGCTGCGGTTGTAGAGGGCCAGATTGCCAAACCGAAGGAGGAGGGTTTTGAACAGCCAGGCGACCAGGAAAGGAAACCAGAGCGATGTCATGATCCACGCGGGGCTGACCATATAACCCAGCGGGTGGAGGGGCCACCAGGCGAAGCGATAGGAGGCCAGGGTGAGCAGGGACATGATCAGCATGCCCAGGCCGGTCCATGCCCATCCGCCCCAATTGGGTGGGCTGGGATTTCTAAGTTTGAGGGATGCGAGAGAAGCAGGATATTGGGCGAACCCCTGGAAATATTGACGGTGAAGGTTGGCTGCACCGTGCAAATATCCCAGCGTCAGGGTCGTTCCGATTGAAATCACCAGGCTGCAAACCATTGCTGAAAACAGACCCCAGAACACACGGCCACGTCCTTTTTGAAGGTCGCCGAAAATTCGAACGGCGTGTGTGACGGGCGCCATCATGAAGGTCAGCAGGTCGCCGACCCAGACCAATGTGAATCCCATTGCAACCACCCCGGCCACACCAAGGGTATCGGTGCCAAAGGCTGAAAGAGTGAATCCCAGGGGAATCATAGCAGGGACAATGGTGGCCAACCCACCGTCGACAATGGAACGGGTGAGGGCGAAGAAGACGACGAAGGCGGTCAGCACAACTACGGGGGCAATCCAGAGGGGGATGCCAGATTGCCAGAGCCAGCAGATCATGACCATCCAGCCTAGAAGGAGACCAAAGACGGCTTTTCGGTAGCGGATGAGTTCTCCATCGTCCTGGATATTTTTCCCAAAGGCTTTGTGGATGACATCGCTGAAATGTTGTCGTCCTGCCCAGAGACTAAATCCGACCAGGGCGAGCATCGCACCCATACTTTGATGGGCAAAGATGGTGCCGGCGGGGCCTGATTGCGTCCAGTTGCCCAGTTGTTCTTTGTGGGTAATTCCCAGGACACTGAGGGTCCCTTCCAGACAGACATTGAAGAGATAAAAAAACCAGAGGCTCAGGCTGACGCGAGTGTTGACCAGGTAGGCAAAGCCAAACATCAGGGGATTGAGGCGGACCCTCACCGTAATCGCACCCCGAAAGAGTTCAAATCGAGGGGTTTGTTCGACCAGGGCCGGAAAGGTGGGGAAGTAGTGGTGGATGGCATCCAGAGAGCCGATGAGAAAGGGGATG
Source organism: bacterium (assembly GCA_027296045.1). Classification (GTDB taxonomy): domain Bacteria; phylum Latescibacterota; class UBA2968; order UBA2968; family UBA2968; genus JAPUJS01. The sequence goes on from JAPUJS010000475.1 coordinate 2,467, forward strand.
GCAAAACCGACCCACATCAGACGGTCTTTGAAAAAGGGTCCCAGGCGTTTTTGAGCTTCTTCCTCGACCATTGCCAACGGAACTTGCATCACCGGGAACGGGAGCCGTTCTCGTTCCACCCATTGTTTGCGCAGAATGACGGTGAGACACATCAGGGCAATCCACAGGGCAAAGATCAGGATAAACCAGGCAAGTAAAGGTTGAACCCAGGGTGCCCAATCGGGTGTTTCGCCTTTGGGTACGCCCTCGTAGAAATGTCTGAGGCCTACTTCGCCTTTGACGACCATCCAGGTTGGGGTGTGGGGAAGGACCAGGTCGGCCCAGCCGTTTTCGGAAGAGACGTAGTAGTAAGAACCGCTGATCATCGACAGCATCATGCCTGTTACACCACGGGTGGGGATGGCTGTGGCGACCATCATCATTCCAAAGATGAGCAGCAGTTCGACGCGGGAAAGCGCCCAGGTTGGGCGGAGGGTTCGAAGGAGAGGATGGATACACAGCAGCCAGATGAAAAAGAGGAAGAAGGCGGCCGGGGTGAGGCTGGACAATCCCAGCCGACTTCCTTTTACAATCATCTCGTTATACGGGGTTGCCGCACCGATGATTGCCGAGAGCGCCAATCCCAGTCCCAATACGCCCCATCGGGGGGCCTGGAGAGCAGGCCGGGCACTTTCGATCGGTTGTATTTGCGGGGCTGGTTTCATATCTGTTTAAGATAATATCGGTTCCGCACTCTGTCCAAGAAGAGATCTTTGGGGGTGGGATGGATTTTTGGTTTCTGAAGGCGGTTGTTGGCCCTATATTCTTGATCGGCGGGGGGTTGGCCCTCTCCCCGTTTTTGGGCGCCTGAACGGCAACCCTCCAACATTCCTCTCCCACAGGTGGGAGAGGAAAAAAAGGAGAGGGCCTGGGCTTGAGTGCTCGAAAGGACCACGCCCGGGATAGACAAGCAGAAGGTTTTTGGCAGAAACAGATTATGATATGGAGGGGTTCACGATGGCAGAGTTAAATTTGACGGTTCGTATGGCGGCACACCCGGTGGGGTTTCCGAAGGCATCGGATTTTGAACTGGGACAGTCCCCGATTCCAGAGCCTGGTGACGGAGAGATCT
>JAPUJS010000476.1 GCA_027296045.1 bacterium
AGGAAAGCTTTGAAGTGAGGGCAGATTATCGCAGATATTTTTGAAGAGATTTGCACACAAAGTAACCTAATAAAGAAAATTTGTCAAGTTCTTTCTTAAGTAAAAACAGGGATGTAGGGTGTGAGCGTTGCGTAGGTTATAAGCCTAATAAAACAAAGACTTAGGAAAAAAAGGGCCCAAAACCTCCGAAAACCCTCAACTTGACAAACGACGTAAGTCCTTGACAGGCTTGAACTGAAGCATGGGGCCATTTCGACTAATTTGCCAAAACTGTCAAAATCCTGTATTTCGAAGGGTTGTAAATATTGAACTTACGTCATCTCATTCTGGAAATCTAGGGTTTACAAGGGGTTAAGATGGCAGATTTTTTTGTCAAGGAGCGCTGTAAGTCATTGTAAATATTGAACCGACCGTGCAACGATCTCTTTTTTCTTTTAATTTTCTAATGCGTGATAGGGTTTGGAGCTTATGAAACGAGACGAAGAAAAATCCCGAGACGAGTTGCTCGAAGAACTGGGCACGCTGCGCAGGCAGGTTGCACAGTTTTCGGATGAAGAGGCGCTGAGAGATTCTGAAACGCAATTCCGAACGGTAGTCGAAAGTTTGGACGAGGGGCTGCTGATTACCGACCTGGATGACCGCGTGGTTTATATGAATCCCCGGGTGACAGAAATGACCGGGTATACGCCCGAGGAGATGGTGGGACAGCTGGCGTATAAGTTATTGTTGGCCTCGGACAAGTGGTCCAGTTTGCAGGAGCGCAACCAGGAACGCGGTCAGGGTATTTCAGAGCGGTATGAGATGGAAATGACACGGAAAGATGGAAGCACGTTTTGGTCGAGTAGCCAGGCCATTCCCTACCGCGACCGGTTGGGGAAGGTGGTGGGAACGCTGGGGGTGATTGTCGATATTACGGATCGCCGACAGACAGAAGAGGAGTTGATTCGTCTGGAACGGCTTTGGGCTCTGGGTGAAATGGCGCAGGGGGTGGCGCACAATTTTAACAATTTGATGGTGGGGGTTCTGGGCTACGCGCAGTTGATCCAGGTGAAGGCACAGGATGCTCAGATTTTGGAAGATGTGATGGGGATTATTGATAGTGCGCTTCAGGCCAAGGAACTGGTCAAACGGCTTACCCGGTCGGTGGAAGGAGACCGAGGAAGCACCCCCACAGCAGTTTGGATCCAGGAAGTGGTTGATGAGGCAATCGAAGCGACCCGGCCTCGGTGGAAGGACATGTCGGAGGCAAAGGGTGTGGCTGTCGATGTGGTCACAGATTTGCAGGATATTCCTCCGATATGGGGTACGCGGAAAGGGATGTATGATATTTTGATAAATCTCATTTTAAATGCCGTCGATGCGATGCCCGAAGGCGGCACCATTAGCATTTCGACAGCTAGCAGCCGCACCAGGTTGGTATTGCGTGTGCAGGATACGGGCGTGGGGATGGATGAGGAGACCAGGAAACGTGCTTTCGAGCCGTTTTTTACTAGGAAAACAGATGTAGGGTCGGGATTGGGGCTTTCCGCCGTGCACGGTACGGTGACCCGTTGGGGAGGCTCTGTGGATGTGGAAAGTACACCCGGGCAGGGGACGACGGTCCGATTGCATTTGCCGATTTGGACCGGCAAGACGGAGCTGAAGGAAGCGGAGACGAGTGGCCGACGGAGTCGGGGGTATCGTATTCTGGTGGTGGACGACGACAAACGAGTGTGTCGCGTATTGTATTATATGCTGTCGGAATATTATCAGGTCGAAACGGTGTTGAGCAGCCAGGCTGCATTGGAACGGATGGAGCGAGGCCGATATCAGGTGGCGCTGATCGATCTGGGTATGCCGGGTATGCCGGGAGATCGACTGGTGACGGAGTTGCGGCAAATAGACCCGTTTTTGGCGACGGTCCTGATCACCGGGTGGGAATTGGAGCCGAATGACATCCGGAGACAGGCATTTGACCTGGCACTCCAGAAGCCGTTTCATTCTCTGAGCGACGTGCAGGATGTGATTACCCAAAGCATTCGGCTTTATGAGTCTCGGATGGACGAAGGAGAGTAATTGATTTTTGGCAAGAAGGAAGGGGAACAGGTTTATGATACCTGTTCCCCTTTTTTTATTCACCCTGGAGGGCAATACGGGGTTCCCGGCGGGTCGGTTTCCGGCAAGCCCAGGGTGTCCCAGAATTGGGTGCCGCTAAAGGCTTCTCTTCGAAGGTCTGGAATGGCGATGGGGTGGCCGCCCAGGTCGGCGGAGCGAGTGGCCAGGATGCCTGGAAGGGTGTATTCGATGCTGCGGTAGATGTCGATGGGGGCCGGTTTGTTTTCTAAAACGGCACGGGTGAAGTGATAGGCGACTTTGATGTCGGCCCCTCCGTGGCCCCCGGATGTGTCGTCTCCCTGGCTTCCCAGGCCAATGGGAATGGTTTCCCAGCCGCTCTTTTCTTCGTCGTCCCGGGTGAATCGGCGGCAGCATTTTTCATAGCTGAACCACTCGGCACCGCCTTCTACCCCGAAGATGCGATAGCGATGTTCGGAGGGACGCCGGGTGTTCAGGGTGACCAGGATTTTGATGAGATTGCCTTTTGCGGTTTGAAACAGTGCGATCTGGCCGTCGGGGCGAAGCGGGGCTTCTGTGGAGCGCCAGGGTGCGCTCTGGCAGGTGACAGAGACACAGCGGTCGTCGAAGAGTTCGAGCAAAGGACCCAGGTCGTGGGTGAGATATTGAATGGGGGGCTGGTCTGCCCGCCAGATGGGTTTGGCGTCGGTGTGTCCGCCCCTTTGTGCTTTCGATGGGGACAATCGTGAGCTGTCTGGCAGGAACAGGGTGTTGGGGAGGCAGTGGACGTATTCGCCTTCTGCCATCGAGAGGGGGCCGAAGCGGTCTTCGACAATCCATTTGCGGATGTAGCGAAAGAAGTCCCAGTAGCAGGTGTTTTCGCCCATCATATAGGTTTTGCCGGTGCGCTGGACGGTATCGCGGAGCCGAATGCATTCCCCTTCGGTGTAGGCCCCGGGGACTTCGGAAAGGACGTGACACCCAGCTTCGAGGGCCTGGCAGGCGTGTTCGACTTGCAATTTGCCGTTGCTGGCGACCACCACGGCATCGGGTTTTAAATCGAGCAGGGCGTCGAATTCTTCCAGCACTTTTGTCCTGGCATCGATGGAGGCAATGTGTTCTTGGCCGCGGAGACGGCGGAGGGGAAACCGGTCGCAGGCGGCGATGACTTCGACTTCTTCGAGGCTCAGGAAATTTTTGAGGTGGGTGAATCCTCGACCCAGGCCGAGGATGCCGACTTTGAGTTTGTCCATAATATTTAGTATCCAATGCTGTGGAGATAGGAGCGGTTGATGGCCATTTTTTCTTCATCCGGTCGGTCGGTTTGGCCGGGACAGGCGGTGATCCAGCCCGTGTAGCCGACCGATTCAAGGGCTTTGATAAAGGCCGGGTAGTCGCACATCGGGCCTTCGCCCAGTTCGATGGTGTGGTTTTTTTCGTCGTCATAGTCGTGGAGGTGAATGTAGGCCAGGCTGTCTTTGAAATCGTGTACCGCCTGGATGGGGTCATATCCCCAGTGTACAGCGTGGGACATGTCCAGGCAGAGTTTGCACTGATCGAGGCGCGTCATGAACCGTTTCCATTCGTCTGCGCTGTCGACGACATGGTTGATATGGGGGTGGAAGGTAACGGTGACGCCCAGGGGGATGCCGTAGGCAGCCAGGTCTTCGTAGACGTTGGCCATCCGGTCCAGGTCTTCGTCGGTGGTGGTGCGATCCTGGCGGCCGGGGCCTTTGGTCATAAAGAGCGCGACTTCCAGGTCCGAGGCGAATTCGATGCGGCGTTTGTTGATTTCGTGGACCGGGTCCTGGACGCTTAAAGTGACGTTGGGGCCGCAGACGGCGGCGATTTGTACGCCTGCGTTTTTGCACAATTGGCGGGTTCTTTTTGCCGAGCCCAACCAATCGAGAGAAAGGCGGGTTTCCCAACCGTCCCACCCGGTTTCCCGGAGGGCGGCGAGTTTGGATTCCAGGGGCGGGTTTTTCCATTGGAGGGCGCTATAGGCAAGGGGAAAGGTGGTCATGGGAAACTCCGGGGTTAAAGGGTAGGGACATCGATCCAGGAGCCTGTTTTGCTAGATTCATAACAGGCTTCCATCATGGCGACGGCATCGGCTGCACACAGGAGGTCGGCTTCCAGGTCTTCGGCGGGAAGTTCGCCCTGGATGGCTGCGACAAGGCGGTCCACCCGGGTGGGTTTGGCTTCGCCTTCCGAAACGGGCTGGGGGTCTTCTCGGGGGGCGGCCGTGACATAGCCTTGCTGCGGGTGGTTGAACAGGGTGGCGTTGTTGCCAACTACTTCCAGGCCGTTCAATCCACCGGTTTGGATCCAGGAGGCTTCGACGGTGGCCAGGCAACTATTTTGGAATTGGAAGAGGGCGACTCCGTTGTCGTCGACGTCGGCGTAGATGCCCGATTTGTTGCTGATGGTGGCAAAGACGCGTTCGACGGGTCCGAGGACGGTGCGCAAGAGGTGCACGGCGTGGGTGCCCATGTCCATAAATGCGCCTCCGCCTGCCAGTTCGGGATCGGCAAACCAGGCCAGTTCGGGGGAGTCGAACCAGTGGCCGTAGGCGGCGTGGTGAGCGTTGCGGTAGCGGGCGTGGGTGAGGCTGCCGAGGGTTCCGGAAGCGACGTGGGCGATGACGCCCTGCATTTGTGCGGAGAAGGGTTGGAAGTAGCCCATATGCACGATGGTGTTGTGTTCTCGGATGAGAGAGAGGGCCTCTGTGGCTTCGGCTGTTGTGGTGGTGAAGGGTTTTTCGCAGAAGATGGGTTTGCCCGAGGGGATGGCGGCTTTGAACAGGGGGAGGTGGCGGGTGTTTTCGGAGCAAATGATGAATCCGTCGACGTCGCTTCGGGCGATGACAGCGTCCAGGTCGCTGGAATAGTCCGCGCCATATTCATTTGCAAATCCCTGCCCGCGGGAAGCCATGTCGTCCCAGATGGCGACAAGCTGGCAGTTTTCTTTTTCAACGACGGCTTTGAGAAAGCCTTTGGTGTGGGTGTGTGCGGTGGAGAGGAAGGCGATGTTGGCCATGGGGCCTCCTTAATCTGGTTGGGCGATCTGGATGTTGATCTCAAAGACACTGGTCGGATAGGTGATGCCCCAGGTTTCGAGGACTTCGGGGTGGATCTCGCCGATGAGGCCGAAGGGGATATTGTGGACTTGAATCTCACCGGCACGACCGGGCAGGAAAGTGGGGTGTTCGATGGGATGGAGGGCGTATTCGAAGCCGAAGTAGTAGGCTAAAGCTTCGAGGTAGCTTTGGATGCCTGAGAGGTTGGCTTCGTCACTGGCTTCCAGGGCACCGAGGTGGATTTCGGTTCGGGTGCCGTAGTTGTCTTCGGGGGACAGCACCGCCACTTCGCCGACTTCAAAGATGTGGTGCGGATAGATGGCACGGCGGCTGGCGCTTTCTACCTGGAGGAGGCCCGGAAGCAGGGAGGCGCGAACGGCGCTGTAGTTTTCGGACATGGGATTGGAGATCTGGACGATGGCGGCATCCGGAGTGCGCATTTGGGTGGTCTGGTCTTCTGCCGAGCAGAGGATGGGCAGGAAGATTTCCTGGAAGCCGCTGCCGACCATGAGGTTTCGGAATCGGTCTGAGAGGTCTTCTATAGGGGCGGCTTTGCCGAGGGTGAAGTCTTTGGGCATTTCGGGCTCAAAGGTTTCGTAACCAATGGCTACAATGACGTCTTCGACCAGGTC
>JAPUJS010000477.1 GCA_027296045.1 bacterium
GTAAATACGGGACATTCAGGAAGGCGGCAGAAATTTTCAGGTGACTGCTTACCTTATTTTTGTATACGTTGGTTATTTTTGGTAAATTACATCATTCTCTGGCAGACCATCAATGAAGACCCTCCGCCTCGTAGCTTGAAAAAATCCTACCGCCCGAGCAAGAATCATCTCAAAAGAAGGAGCCTTGAATGTCCAGCAACTTCAACATTGCAGAAGCTGTTGAAAATGCCTTTCAAAACCACGCCATCGTGGACATCCACACCCACCTCTATCCCCACCAGATGGGTCCGCTCTACCTGGCCGGTCCCGACGAATTAATTACCTACCACTACCTCAAAGCCGAATGTTCGCGCCAACTCCCCGCCGACATGTCCGTCGACGCCTTCAACACCATGTCCAAACCCGAACAGGCAGACATCATCTGGAAAACCCTTTTTGTGGGCAACAGTTCGCCGGTCTCCGAAGCCCAGCGCGGAATCGTCACAGTAATGAAATGCCTGGGACTGAGCCCCAGAGTCGACGACCTGTCAGAATTTCGAACCTTCTACAACGACCAAAACCCCGAAGACTATACCAACATGGTCTTAAAAGAATCCGGCGTCGGCAAAGTCTACATGACCAACGACCCAATGGACGATACCGAAGGCCCGATGTGGAACAATGGGTTCGAAATGGACCCCCGTTTTAAGGCCGTCCTCCGTCTCGACAGTGCCCTGATCCACTGGCCCGGCCCGGTGGAAAACCTCCAGGCAATGGGATACGATGTCGAAGCCGACCTTTCCGAAAAAACCTACTCGGAACTCCGGCGCTACCTCCACGACTGGTGTGACAAAATGGACGCCCAGTACATGGCCATCTCCTTGCCGCCGGACTTCGCCTATCCTTCTGAGGACAGCATCACCCAACTGATGAAAAATGTGGTTTACCCCACCGCCCAGGAGCGGGGCATTCCTTCTGCCATGATGATCGGTGTCACCCGCCAGGTCAACCCCGTCCTTCGGGACGGCGGCGATAGCCTGGGCAAATGGAACATCACATGTCTGGAAAACATCGCGCGTGACTTTCCCGACGTCCCCTTCCTGATCACCCTCCTGTCCCGAGAAAACCAGCACGAACTCTGCGTCACCGCCCGCAAATTTCCCAATATCATGCCATTTGGCTGCTGGTGGTTCCTGAACAACCCCAGCGTGATCCAGGAAATTACCTCCGAACGATTCGAACTACTGGGTACTTCTTTCATCCCCCAGCATTCCGACGCCCGCATCCTGGATCAGCTGCTCTACAAATGGACCCATTCCATCCAGGTAATCGCCCCGGTCTTTGCGCAAAAATACGAAGCCCTCTCCCAGGCCGGATGGCCGCTCACCGAAGCCGATATCCAGCGTGATGTTGCCACCATGTTCGGAGGCGGAAATGTGTTAAATTAGAGGGCCTCTCAAAAACGCCCGTATAGACGCGCCTTTCCGGGCGCTTGCCCTACGATGAAGCTCATGTTTTGAGAGGACTTCTTGAGAAATACCACAAAATAAGGGGCGACTCAAAATGAGTCGCCCCTTATTTTTAGCCGGAAAAAATTCAAACCCGGGTCATCATCGGCATTCCCACAATGCTTTGCTTATCCTATCCGCCCAACAATATCCAAATCCCTCCTACAAATGCCCCACCTAGAACCAGCCAGACGGCGCTCACATTTCGCCACAATCCCAATACAGCAGCCACACCGGCAATCCCCATTGCAGGCCACGACTCCAGCATCTGATAAGACAGCTTCACCGTCACCCCTGCCATCAACCCTACAGCGCACACATTGACAGCATCCAGGAAAGCCGACATCCACGATGATTCCCGCAAACGGGGCAACACAGGATTTAAAATCGCGACAAAAACAAAAGACGGCAAAAAAATGGCACCGGCTGCCACTCCGGCACCCAGAAAGCTACCCTTGGTCACCAGAAATCCGATAAAGGCCGCCGTAGACAACACAGGGCCTGGCGTAAACTGTCCGATCGCAATGGCTTCCAAAAGTTGCTGCTGCGTCAACCATCCGTGTTCGTGCACCAGCCCCTCTTCCAAAAACGCCACGAGCACATATCCGCTGCCGTACAGCACCGATCCCACCTTCAAAAAAAATGCCCCGAGCGCCCACAGGGAAACACCCAGGGAAGAGGCTGCTGGAGGAGAAAGCGCCATAAACACCCCCGGCCCGGCAAGGGACGCAGCAACGCCTCCCGAAGAATCGTATTTGTCTGCCACACGCAGCCAGAACATGCCCATCACCCCCCCACCCAACAGGATCAGAACACTGTTGAATTCCGTCAGGGAGACCAGGGCAACCGCAATGCCGATGAATCCCAGGCGCCATCCCTTGATCGCCCGTTGGCCCAACCGCCAGATCGCCCCTAAAATCACCGCCAGCACCGTCGGCTTAATCCCAAACAAAAAGGGCGCCACAAGCGGCAGTGCCCCATAGTGAAAATAGACCCAGGCCAATAAGGTCGTAATCAACACAGCAGGAACAACAAAACAGATCCCTGCAACCACCAGGCCCAAAAAACCTGCCCGAAGAAACCCCAGATGAATGGCCATTTCCGTTGAATTGGGCCCCGGAATCAGGTTGGTTACTCCCACCAAATCCAGAAATTGGTCCCGGGAGATCCAGCCCCGTCGCGTCACCGTTTCCTCTTCCATCATCGCAATATGGGCCGCCGGCCCGCCAAACCCAATCGTTCCCAACTTCAAAAAAAGCCCTGCCAATTCGCCCAGCGAAGCCCGGCCGTGTTGTTCTGCCATAAAACCTCCCCGACTAAAACAGGTGGACGGTGCCCGGACCGTCCACCTGCGCGATCTGCCCAAAATCTGGATTAAGGGATAGAAGGATCGTCTCGGAGATACTTTCCCAGTTTTTGATCCGCCTCTGTCAAACGGTAGGCAAGTTCGGCCACGACATTTTCCAGAATGGTGGCTTTCATATGCAGTTCCGTTTTCAACAGGTCCTGCAACCGGTCCCGGTCAATCATCAGACTGAGCGACGCGTCAACTGCCACAATAGTGGCAGATCGGGGCTGCCCCGTAAACACACCCATCTCCCCGATCGACGCCCCTGGACTAATTTCCACAATATCCTGCCCGCTTGCACTCACCACCTTCAGCTTTCCCTGGATGAGCACCAGCATATCCAAGCTTTTTTCGCCATACCCATAAATTTGCTCACCGGCCTCCATTTTTCGCATCTTACTGATCATCAGAACATTCTGAGCCTCCTCAATGGACAACCCCTCAAAAACACTGATCTTCTGGATAATCTTCATCAGCATATGCTGCTGTTTGTTCATAGAAGCCTCCTTACTCTGACAAAAGAAGCCTACTTCCTGGCTGCAACTGCTTCATCTACAGAGTCGCTTAACACCGCCAGCCCATCCTCCAGCGCCTCCTGCGTAATCACCAGAGGCGGAGCAATCTTAACGGTCTGACCCCAGGATCCCACAGGCGCAAAAAACAGCAGGCCCTTGTGGAAACAGCGTTCCACAATATCAAATGCCAGATCCGGGTCCGGCTCTTTTTGCCCTGCTTTTACCATTTGCAATCCCGCCACCAATCCCTTTCCCGTACAGTTGCCCACCACATCCGAATGCCGATTTTGAATGGCCTGAAGTTCCGTCATTAAAATCGGCTCCAACCGCGCTGCGTTTCCGGCCAGATCCTCATCCACAATCTTCTTTAAACTCGCCAGTGCCGCGGCGCAGCACACCGGATTTCCTGTGTGCGTGCTGGTCATCGACCCCGGTGGAAACTGATTCATAATCGCCGATCGTCCAATCACTCCCGAAAGCGGTAGCGAACTGCTCACCCCCTTGCCAAAACAGATCAAGTCCGGCACCACCCCGTAGTGTTCAAACCCCCACATTTTCCCCGTACGCCCAAACCCCGCCTGTACTTCATCAAAAATCAAGAGCACATCGTGGGCCTTGCACCACTCACAAAGCGCCTCTACATAGGGCACCGGCGCAAAATCTGGCCCCACTCCCTGATAGGTCTCCAGCATCACCCCTGCTACCGCTTCGGGCTTCAATCCTGTTGCATCCAGAGAAGCACAGAAATGATCGAAATCCGTATTCTCCGTCCAATACCCATCCGGAAAAGGCACCTGCACAATGGCCGGATCTTCGTTTACAATCCAGTCCTTCTGCCCCGGCATACCACCTGCCTGCTGCGATCCCAGCGAGCGGCCGTGAAAGCCCCGTTCAAATCCCACAAACCCGATTTTCTTCGTCCCACCTTTCGAAATGCCGTGGGTCCGCGCCAATTTGATGGCGCACTCCGTCGACTCCGATCCCGTCGTTAACAAAAATATACGGTCCAATCCATCGGGTGCCAAATTTACGATAAATTCACCCAGCATGGCCCGTTCTTCACTCGGAAAACAATAATTGTGCAACAACCCGCTGTTGACCTGATCCACAATGGCCTGACGCACTTCCGGCATCCCGTGCCCGGCATTGGTGACCAGCACTCCAGAACTCCAGTCCAGCCACATATTTCCGTACTTATCGTACACCTGAACCCCCTCCGCCCGATCCCATACCACAGGCGGCTGTCCCCG
>JAPUJS010000478.1 GCA_027296045.1 bacterium
GGTCCTCCATATCTATTTTTCATCCACCGATTCGCACAAATGAACCCCAGTGCGCCCTGAGGTGCTACATGCCCCAACGATTTTTCGATAAACGGCACATACAAATCTGCTCTATCATAAAGAGTGGAGAACTTCTGCCTGTAGACCTTCAATAGCCCTGCAGGGATCGCCTCCTGACGCACATAAGGAGGATTACCTACAACATAGTCAAAGACAAATGGCAATTCCTCAAGCAAGAAATCACCCTGAATCAACCACGCATCCAATAGTTCATAAATTTCTTTCTGATTCAGTCCATAATCTTGTAATTGTTCTAGGAGACATTTGCGTGTTTTCTCAAAGCTTTCTTCATCCAATTCGACGGCTCGGATACAGTCCTTCAGATGCAGAACCAATCCTTCCTCTGCATTTTGACAAGCTTTAAACAATCGCTCCACAACTATGCATAAAAAATCGCCTGTCCCAAACGACGGCTCCAGAATTCGTCGAAGATACAGCGGCTCATCCTCTGTATATCCCATCAGATCCAGGATAAATCCCACCACTTCTCGTCGAGTGAATACTGCACCTCGCTCCTTAGACTGAGCAAGTGTAAGCTGAGTAAGAACCTCTTGGGCCGAATCAAGGTCAGGTAGACTCATCTGTGTATCTGAAGTATATTTCAAGGCAGTAATTTCCAGTTAGGATTTTGCTAAAGATAGCCACATTTTGATTACTTTGCAAAATGAACTTAAACCCATCACGTTTGTCTAATTGTGGTGGAAACTCTTAAAAATTGTGGCTCTTCCGACATTTTGGCGGAATGATACTCCAGAAGGAGAAGGAATCGTTGTTTAGGTTAGGGCAAATGGAACCATTACAGAAGGTTGTTGCTAAAGCTCGGATTCCTGATACCGATTAAAACACAGAATGGCGTCATAAACGCACAGAGTAACGCAAATATTCGCATTTATTTTTTTATAAATATATATTTATTAATAGTTATTGAAATAGAGCCATTTTATCTACGCAGGGAAAATTGGTCTGGAGTGGGTATTATTCCGTCCCTGATCAAAGTACCCGCCAAAATCCTGGATGAACCAAAATATCTAAATTTCCAGTCTCCAATCACTCCTTCAAAGATCCGTGATAAAAATACCGTTCAAAGCTCCCTCTTTGAACGGTCCTATTGCGATGCTCCCAAATCGTGTGCTCCTATGCTCCCATCCATCTTTTCAGAGCTTCACTCCTCTGTTTCGGCCAAAAATCGTGCATACCCAAAAATAGCCAGAACCTGCTCCTGCGTTTCAACAGAACCCGGACGCTGCTCCCGAATCTGAGAAATAGCCGCCGTAGGAACCATCCCCTGCTTCACCAAATAGCAAGCCAACATCGTGCCCGTTCGGCCCCGACCCGCCAGACAATGTGCCACCACGGCTTTGTCAACGGCAAGCGCCTCGTTCACATAGGCCGTAAACTGAGATATCGCCTCCCGGCTCGGTGGGGTCATATCTGGAATGGGCAGGTGCAATACCTCCAGACCCGAAGCATCTACGACTTCCGCATCCAAAGGATACTCTGTCAACGTCACAATCGCGCCGATGCCTGCTACCTGAAGCGCCTCCAGATCCGTCGCCAGATCTGAAAACGGCCAGCCGGGCAACGCCATACCCGCCAGTTGGCCCTCAATCACCCAGCCAAACCCGTTAACCTCAGGCCTCGGCGGGCTTACCTTGGGGTGCCGATGGGTCCCCTTCGATCCACGCTTCCCCATCGGTCCACACCTCCTTTTTCCAGATAGGCACGGTCTCTTTCAACCGATCGATTGCAAAGTGACAGGCCTCCAACGAAGCCTTTCGATGGGCCGAAGAAATGGCAATCAACACACTGATCTCCCCAATCTCCAGCCGACCGATCCGGTGCAACATCCCTATCCGATCTACCTCCCACCTTTTTCGTACCTCGTCCCCGATCTCGGCCATCGTCTTCTCGGCCATCTCTGGATAGGCATCATACTCCAAATATTGGGTGCTGCGACCCAACGAATGATCCCGCACCACCCCCGCAAATGTCGCCACTGCCCCGTCCGAATCCTGCAACACCGCCTCATACAACGCATCCGGTGCAATCACGTCTTCCGAAATACGATACACATCTCCCGACATAATCAAACTCCTTAAACCATCACCCGCCACTAACCGGCGGAATCAATGCCACCTCGTCCCCATCCGTCAACACCCCATCCCGTTCTACATATTCCTGATTCACCGACACCATCAAACTCCGCTCCATCTCTCCAAAACGAGGGTGCCGCCCCGCAAGTTCGGAAAGCAAATCCGCCACACTCGCCCCCTCCGGAACCGAAACCGTCTGCTCCCGTTCCCCCACCAGATCCCGAACACTCGCAAAAAACAAAACTTTTACATCCATTTTTCCAACCTCGGATTTTCCTGCACTCCCGGAATACGCCCCCGCTTGGCAACCAACTTCCCATCCACCTCTTTCAGATCCGCCGTAAAATCAATCGGCGAAGCCCCGCTGATGGCACTGCCCACGCCAAATCCATCCACCGGACACCCGGATGCCACAAAAAGTCCAATCCGCTCGACATCCAGCCCCCCGCTCACAAAAATCCTCACCCTTTCGTGCCCTGCCCGGTCCAATTTCGCCCGGGTTTCAAACACCAGTTCCGGCGTCACCCCGCCCCGCTCCCTGGGCGTATCCAACCGCACGCCCCAGAGCCGACCGGCCATGGCCTCGGCCACCCGAAGGCTTTCTTCCACCTCATCTTTAAACGTATCTACCAGCACAATCCGTGGCACCGCTTCTGGCATATGCCGGTCAAACGCTTTTGCGCCCACAACCGTGTCCCCAAAAATCAAGAGCATCGCGTGGGGCATCGTTCCCGAAGCTTCCTGTCCATAAAGTGCAGCCCCGGCAGGGGTCGCGCAATCCGCACACCCTCCCACCAAAGCCGCATATTCCATCCGATCCGATACAGCTGGATGTACGTGCCGGGCCCCAAAACTGATAACGGGAATATCGCCTGCTGCCGCCACACAAGCCCGGGCAGCCGTCGCCCAACCGCTCTCGTGCGCCAGTGTGCCCAAGAACGCTGTCTCATAAATCCCAAAGCTACGATAGAGACCCCGAATTCGAAGCACCGTTTCTCCCTTCCCCATCTCAGAACCTTCCGGGAGGGCCCAGATATCTACGGTATCCGGAAGAACCGTTTCCAGGTGCCCCAGGCTTTCCCGAATGCCGCACAGCAATCCCCCGGCATTGGGAAACACCTCCATCGTTACAACCGGATTCAGCCCTTCGGCCTCAAGCACCTGTCGGGTGTTCAAAAAATACAAATCCACCCGATCTTCCTGCAAGAAGGGCGATATCTTCCCCCCATCACCGTGTCTTGTTTTCTCAGCCATATACCTCCTGGCAACGAAAAACAAAGGGCGCCCGATTGCGCCCTTAACCTTTGGATCTGGCCTTTTCTTGATGTGCCGCCTGGAGGGTATCGACAAACTCCTTTGGAACGGCCACCGTGCCCATCACAGGTTCCCCCCGTCCATCGCCGTGACAATCCGAACCGCCTGTTTTCAAAAGCCCATACCGATCGGCAATATCGGTATATCGCCGTACCTTCTCCGGCCCGTGCTTGATATGCATCACTTCAATCCCGTCCAGTCCCTGGTCCACCAGATCCGGAATGATGCTGTCCCGCCCATAGAGCAACGGATGCGCCAGACAGGCCAACCCGCCTGCGGCATGAATCACCTCGATGGTCTCGGCAGGAGAAATCGAGAATTTGGGCTGATAGGCCGGCTTGGCGTACCCGATATATTTGTAGAATGCTTCATTGGCCGAAAACACAAACCC
>JAPUJS010000479.1 GCA_027296045.1 bacterium
TCTCCGCATTCTCCGGTCCAATCCCACCCCCCATTTGCATGCCACCTGGAAAGGCCTTCAATGCAGACAGAGCCGCCCCTTCGTTTCCCGGCCCCAGAGCAATCACATGGCCGCCCCACAATCCATCCTCGTTGTAGCGCCCTGCAAATGCCGCCGGAGACTGTTGGGTCTCAAAATTTGTGATCGGACCCTCGGATGCCCCATCCTGGAGAGAATCGCCCACAATCTGCACCACACGACCTTCCCGGAGGTCGATACATGGCCTAAATCTCATTCCAATATCCTGTTTTTTCTATAAATAGTAATAAAAATGCTAACCCTAATATATAGGGGAGGCCCAGGGGTCTGTCAACGAAATTTCCACAAATTAAGGTGGCCCGACCCCAAATGATGTATTATCTTATGGATTCCACAACCAATTTTTCCATTTTTAAGGACCCCACCATGCGTGATCCCAGACTCGATAAACTCGCTTCTGTTCTCATCAACCATTCCACCCGCCTCCAACCCGGTCAGACCATCTTAATCGAAGTCTTCGATATCCCCGAAGAAATGGTGCTGGCGCTCATTCAAAAGACCCGGGAGGCCGGAGGTATTCCGCTGGTTTCTCTCAAAAACAACCGGGTCCAGCGCGAACTCATCCAGGCAGGCGATGCCGAAAATATGAAACAAATCGCCGAAGTCGAAGCCTTCCGCATGGAACGCGTTCAGGCCTACATCGGCCTTCGCGGCAGTCGCAACGTGACCGAAATGTCCGACATCCCCTCCGAAGCAATGGCCACCTATGAACAACACTGGTGGAATCGAGTCCATTCCAACATCCGGGTGCCCAAAACCAACTGGGTTGTCCTTCGCTGGCCCGGCCCTTCCATGGCCCAACAGGCCCAGATGAGTACCGAAGCGTTTGAAGATTTTTACTTCGAGGTATGCACCCTGGACTACAACAAAATGGAACGCTCCGTCCAATCCCTCCAGACCCTGATGGACGCGACCGAGGATGTTCACATCACCGGCCCCGACACGGACTTTTCCTTCAGCATCAAAGACATCCCCTCGGTCCCCTGCACCGGAAGCCACAATATCCCCGACGGAGAGTGCTTTACCGCCCCGGTTCGCGACTCCGTCAACGGCACCGTCCACTTCAATGTGCCCGCCCTTTATCGAGGCACGGTATTTTCCGACATTTGTCTCGAATTTGAAGCAGGCCAAATTGTAAATGCCACTGCTAACAACACCGAAAAACTCAACGACATTCTCAACTCCGATGAAGGTGCCCGCTATATCGGCGAATTTGCAATCGGATTGAACCCCTACATCACCTCACCGATGCTCGACACCCTCTTCGACGAAAAAATCTCTGGCTCCTTTCATTTTACCCCCGGACAGACCTACGAAGAAACAGACAACGGCAACCGCTCCGCCGTCCACTGGGATATGGTCTTCATTCAGACGCCAGAATATGGCGGCGGCGAAATATACTTCGACGACACACTCATCCGGAAAGACGGCCAATTTGTCCTGCCGGAACTGGAAGGCCTCAATCCCGAAAACTTGAAATAAGAAAAAGGTAAAGCCACCTCTGGTGGCATAGAAGTCCTACGCATGTCATAGATTCTGTTCACATCTTAAGGTCTGGGCACTCTTGTAAGCGGCTTCTAAACACGCAACATTCTCCCTTCTCCCCAATCATTAAGGAGTGATCCCATGATCATTGCCATAGCCAATACCAAGGGTGGCGTCGGCAAAACCACCACTGCCGTCAACCTGGCCTATGCCCTTGCCTCCAAAAATCGTCGCACTCTGCTCATCGACCTGGACCCACAAGCACATGCCACCCGATGCTACATCGAACCCGAAGAAGGACAGGACGAGGTCGAATTTGAGCGCGATGTCAGCGACTTGCTCATGGACAAGCCTTCTCTGGCACCCCGGGCGATCTCTCATACGGCTTTAGCAAACCTGGACCTGGTGCCGGCCACCCCCAGGCTGACCGAAACCGCCGAACTCCTTTCCACCCGTATCCGGCGCGAAGAACGCCTCTCCCGTGCATTGGAACCCATTGTAGAAGGCTATCGAGACATCATTCTCGACTGTCCACCGGTGCTCGGCATTCTCGCCTACAATGCCCTGGTCGCCGCAGACCTTCTCCTGGTCCCGATTCAGCCCGGTGTGGGTGCCATTACCGGCCTCGACGCCCTCCTGGAAACCGCCCAGGAATTGCGAGAAGAAGAGGTGACCTATCGCATTTTCAACACCCTGTTCAGCGTGCGCACCACCCGTACCAACGCCATGGTCGAAGAACTCCTGAATGAACACCAGAAACGCCTGCTGAAAACCGTCATCTCAAAAAGCGAAGCCCTCAACCAGGCCCACCTGGTCGGAGTACCCATCTTCCAGTTTGCCGCCAGTTCCCGGGGGGCCCAGGAATACACCGCCCTCACCGAAGAAATCCTCGGCCTTCGTATTCGCTAAGCGAAACAAATACGAATAATAAACCGCCCACATGTAACCGAAAGGATTCGCCGTGAGTACCTTACTTGATATCCTCGTAAGAGACGCCTCCCGGGCACCGATGCAACACCGGGATGAAGTAGAAGTGAGCCCCCAAGCCGGTCTGGAAGGAGATTACCGGGGCACCCGAGAGAGTCGCCAGGTCACCGTCGTCGTTCAGGAGGCCTGGGAAGCCGCCCTAAAAGACCTGGGCAAAGACGTCCCCTGGTCTGCCCGACGCGCCAACCTGCTCGTAGACGACCTCAACCTGGACAACACCAGCGGCCAAACCCTGCACATCGGCGATGTCATCCTGCGCATCACCGGCGAAACCACACCCTGCCCGCGTATGGAAGAAGCCTGTGCCGGCCTTCAAAACGCCCTTGCTCCCGAATGGCGCGGCGGTGTTAGTTGCACCGTTGTAGAAGGTGGAAAAATAAAAGTGGGCGATTCTGTTCGCCTTGAAGCACCTGTATTACAAACAGCATAAACTAAATATTTATAATAATTTAAATATTTATTATTTCTTGAATCCCAATCGTACAAATATGCGATTGGGATTCCTTCTTTTAACCCAAAATGGTTCTCCTCAACAGATTTTTTTATTTATTTTGGATTTACACCTTGCACATACGTTGAATTTGACGTATATTTTTTTACATACGACGAATTCAACGTATATTGATTTCAACGTATAATATTTAAACCCGTTAAAGGTCCAAAATGAGAGCAAATCCGGGTGGACAGCTAGATCCCTCTGAAGTCCTCGGTAGAGATGATTTCATCCGCCGTTTGTGGCGTATTCTGAAACGACAGAGCCTCGTGCTCAGCGCCGAGCGCCGAATGGGCAAAACGTCTGTGATCAAAAAAATGGTCGATGAAGGTCCCGAAGACATGCTTTTGATCTACCATGATCTGGAGGGTATTCAAACACCCCTGGAATTCGTAGAAGTCATCTTCCGGGATGTTGAAAACCATCTGAGCCGTTTCAGACGGAATGCCCAAAGGACACGCCGCTTCCTGGAACAAATGGAGGGTGCTTCCTTCATGGGTCTTAAGTTTCCAAAAATCGCCGCGCCTCACTGGAAAGGTCTGCTGAATAAAACCCTGGAAGATCTGATGGACCATCAGAATCACACCGTCATCTTCTTCTGGGACGAACTGCCGTTGATGCTCTACAAGATCCATCAATCGGAGGGCGAGCAAGTCGCAATGGAAATCCTGGATGCCCTCCGATCGCTGCGTCAGATGCATACCGGACTGAGAATGGTTTTTACCGGTTCCATTGGACTGCACAACATCCTCTCTTCTCTCAAACAGGCCGGATATGCCAATGCGCCGACCAGCGACATGGGCATCGAAGAAGTCCCTCCTCTTT